>NZ_CAMPPN010000018.1:0-95216 GCF_946900935.1 Stenotrophomonas sp. Marseille-Q5258 | reverse complement strand
GTCACACTCACATGTGAAGATGGCGTCACGATCCCGTTGGTATGGCGTGTGTTTTGTCGCCAAACCGTCACAATCCAACGGTACCGTGTTAATCTAGTGTTAACCGTTGCGGCTGAAACCAGCTCGCGGCTAGGGAACCCAGATAAAAGTCCAGTCAGCCGCCAGCAAGGCTGCTTGGACGCGTTTTTTTCTCCGCCATCGCCAATCTCGCATCGAGGCTACTCCCCAATGACCCACTCCCGTTGTCTCCGGATGTCCAAGCTGACGCTTGGTCTCGTGGCTGCACTTGCTGCCGCTCCCGCCTTCGCCCAGAGCACCTCTGCAGGTGTCGGCGGCCAGGTAATGTCGGCTGCAGGCGCGCCTGTCGCCGGTGCGGAAGTCACCATCACGCATACCGAGTCGGGCACGGTCAGCCGTGCGACCACCGATGCATCGGGTCGTTACAACGCGCGCGGCCTGCGCGTGGGTGGTCCGTACACCATCACCATCAACAAGCCCGGCGCTGGCACCAAGACCGAAGAGGGTGTCTACCTCGGCGTGAGCCAGTCGGCGACCGTCAACGCCACGCTGAGCGGTGATATGGCCGCGACCAACCTGGATGCCGTCCAGGTCACCGCCGTCGCGGCCGGCTCGGAAGTGTTCAGTGCGACCAAGATGGGCGCCGGTACGAACATCAGCCGTCAGACCATCGATGCACTGCCCTCGGCCGGTGGCAACATCCAGGATTACGTCCGTCTGGATCCGCGCATTGCGCAGACCAACAAGGCCGACGGTCAGATTTCCGTAGGCGGCCAGAACCCGAAGTACAACGCGATCCGCGTTGACGGCGTGTCGATCAGCGACACCTTCGGCCTGGAAGACAATGGCATGCCGACCCGTCGCCAGCCGGTTGCGATGGATGCGCTGGAAGCGATCAATGTCGACCTGTCCAGCTACGACGTCACCATTGCCGGCGCCACCGGTGCGGTGATCGACGCGGTGACCAAGTCCGGTACCAACGAGTTCCACGGTTCGGTCTACGGCTCGTACCGCGACGGCGATTGGTTCGGCAAGGACCCGGCCGGTTACAAGTTCGACGGCTTTGACAACGAGCGCACCTACGGCATGACGCTGGGCGGTCCGCTGGTCAAGGACAAGCTGTTCTTCTTCGCCAACTACGAAAAGCAGGAGTGGAAGTCTCCGGGCGCAAGCGTGGCCGACAGTGCGCTGGGCAACGGCACGATCAGCCAGGCCCAGATCAATGAAGCGACGCGTCTGGCCAGCACCCTGTACGGTGTTGATGCAGGCAGCGTTGGCGACGTCGATGGCAGCACCGACCTGGAAGAGTACGCGGTCAAGCTGGACTGGAACATCAACGACAATCATCGCGCCAGCTTCCGTTACAGCAAGGTCGAGCAGAACCAGGCACGTACTCCGACCACCGGCGGTTCAATCGTCAACCTGAGCTCCTCCTTCTTCCAGCAGCAGAAGACGATCGAAAACTATGTCGCCCAGGTCTTCAGTGACTGGACCGACAACTTCTCGACCGAATTGAAGGCGTCGTACCGTGACTACACGTCGGCGCGCATCATGCCGGGCGAAAAAATCGCCACCACCAAGATCTTCTTCGGCGGCAACGTGGATTCTCCGACCGGTGAGTACATCATGTTCGGGCCGGACCCGAGCACCCCGGGCAACCTGCTGCAGACCAAGACCTGGAACGGCTACGCATCGGGCGTACTGACCCTCGGCGACCACGATGTCAAGTTCGGTACCGACTTCAGCAGCAACGACGTGTACAACATGTTCGTCCAGAACCTGTACGGCACGTACGAGTTCTTTGGCCTGGACAACTACGCTGCCGGCAACTGGAGCAACTATGTCCAGCACCTTCCGCAGCCGGGCCTGAGCGATGACACCATCGCCGCCAGCTTCAAGTACCGTGAGCTTGGCCTGTTTGCGCAGGACACCTGGTATGTCAACAACAACCTGACGCTGACCTATGGCGTTCGCGCCGACAAGCCGTCTGTCAGCGGTCGTCCGACCCTGAACGCGGCCGCCCTGGCCTCGTTCGGCCTGGACAACAGCTACGTCAACGGCAAGGACAAGTGGCTGGTTCAGCCGCGCTTCGGCTTCAACTACACCTTCGACTCGGACCGTCCGACGCAGCTGCGCGGTGGCGTGGGCCTGTTCCGCGGCGCATCGCCGCAGGTGTGGTTCGGCAATGCATTCAGCACCACCGGTCTCAACTACCTGCGCTACACGGGCGAGCAGGGCGGCACGATCAACTCGGGCAACTGGGCATATGAGCCGATCGTGGCGGATCAGGTCCGTCCGTCTGTCGGCACGCCGGAAACCAACGTCACCTACGTGAGCCCGGACTTCGAGCAGCCGTCGGTGTGGAAGGCCAACCTGGCGCTGGATCATGAGTTGCCGTGGTATGGCCTGGTCGCATCGGCCGAGTTGCTGGTGACCAAGGTCAAGAGCGATCTGTTCTACCGCAGCATCAACATCGGCGAGTCCACCTTCAAGGGTCAGGACGGTCGCGACATGTACTACGACCCGTCGCGCATCGGCCGCTCGTGGACCACCGGCAGCAATCGTTACAAGCGTGACCGCAACTTCGGCAACGTGTATGTGTTGGAAAACACCGACCAGGGCCGCAGCAGCCAGTTCACCGTTTCGTTGGCCAAGCCCTTCTCGCCGGAAAGTGACTGGAGCTGGAACGTGGGTTACACCTACACCGACTCCAGCATGGTCAGTGACATGACCAGCTCGACCGCCGGTTCGACGTGGAACTACAACTACATCTTCAATGCCAACGAAGAAACGATCGGTACCTCGCGTTACCAGATCCGCAATCGTGTCAGCAGCAGCATCAACTGGAGCCACAAGTTCTTCGGCGACTACAAGACCAGCGTAGGCATGTTCTACGAAGGTCGTAACGGCCGTCCGTTCAGCTACGTGTACTCCAACGATGCCAACGGCGAAGGCCGCAGCGGCAACGACCTGTTCTACGTGCCTGCCGGCCCTGGCGATGTGCTGTTCGGTACCCTGAGTGCGACGGGTCAGTTCACGGCCAACCCGGCGATGGAAAAGTCGTTCTTCGAATGGCTGTCCGCCAACCCGGATCTGGCCCGTTATGCTGGCCAGGCGGCACCGCGTAATTCCGGCCGTTCGTCCTGGGTGAACAGCTTCGATCTGCGCATCAGCCAGGAACTGCCGGGCTTCTTCAAGGGGCACAAGTCCGAGATCTGGCTCGATGTGATGAACATCGGCAACCTGATCAACAAGGACTGGGGCCATATTGAAGATTACGGCTTCTTCGCGAACCGTCGCGTGCTGACCGCTGCGGGCATGTATGACGGCAAGTATGTCTACAGCAACTTCAACCCGAACAATGTCGAGCGTCCGACGGTTGCCAATGGCAGCAACGGCAACGGCAACACCGGTGTGTCCCAGTGGTCGATGCAGCTGGGCTTCCGCTACAAGTTCTGATGAAGTGATCTAGCACCGCTGTACCCGGAACGGCCAGGGCAACCTGGCCGTTCTGCTGTCCGGCGCCATGCTTGCTCCCGCGCCGGGTTGCGCGTATGCTCAATTGGTTGCGCCGAAAAAGGCGCACGTACGGCGGCCCAAGGCAGCGCCGGGGCGCCACACATCCAACGGTCGGGTCTCCCCGGCCGTTTTGCTTTTTAAGGGGGCAGCGGTACAGTCGGACACCTTGAGGAAAGCAGAAAAGATGGAAATGAAAATCACCGAAACGCCGGCGCGCACGCTGCCGGTGCAGGACGCGCGGATCTACCCGCGCGGTGGGCTGGACGTGTTGTCGCGCGCCGAAGTGGCGCGCCTGCGCGACGCCTCCGGCGGCGGCATGCACGAGCTGCTGCGCCGCTGCGCGCTGGCCGTGCTGACCAGTGGCAGCGCGTCGGACGATCCGCGCGCCGCGCGCGATCTGTACCCGGATTTCGACATCCAGGTGGCGCAGCAGGATCGCGGTGTGCGCATCGATCTGGTCAACGCGCCGGCGATGGCTTTCGTCGACGGCGAGATCATCCGCGGCGTGGCCGAGCTGCTGTTCGCGGTGGTCCGCGACCTGGCCTACATGGCCATCGAAATGGGCCCGGCCTACGCCGCCGAGCTGGAATCCTCCGAGGGCATCACCAACGCCGTGTTCGGTTTGCTGCGCAACGCGCGCATCCTCAACCCGGGCGATCCGAACCTGGTGGTGTGCTGGGGCGGCCATTCGATCGGCCGCGATGAGTATCTGTACACCAAGCAGGTCGGCTACGAGCTCGGCCTGCGCGGGCTGGACATCTGCACCGGCTGCGGCCCGGGCGCGATGAAGGGCCCGATGAAGGGGGCCACCATCGCCCATGCCAAGCAGCGCAAGCATGTCACCCGTTACATCGGCCTGACCGAGCCGGGCATCATCGCCGCCGAGTCGCCCAACCCGATCGTGAACCACCTGGTGATCATGCCGGACATCGAGAAGCGTCTCGAAGCGTTCGTGCGGATCGGTCACGGCATCATCGTGTTCGCCGGTGGCGTGGGTACCGCCGAGGAAATCCTGTACCTGCTCGGCATTCTGCTGCGCGAGGAGAACAAGGACCTGCCGTTCCCGCTGATCCTGACCGGCCCGACCGTGGCCGCGCCGTACTTCGAGCAGATCGACCGGTTCATCCGTCTGACCCTCGGCGATGAGGCCGCCAGCCGCTACGAGATCGTCATCGGTGATCCCGTCGCGGTGGCGCGCCAGATGTCGGCCGGCATCAAGCGTGTGCGCGAGCATCGCCTGGCGCAGAAGGATGCGTTCTTCTTCAACTGGTCGATCGAGATTCCGTGGGAGTACCAGCAGCCGTTCGTGCCGACCCACGAGGCGATGGCAGCGCTGGACCTGCATCACGGGCGGGCGCCCCATGCGCTGGCGGCCGATCTGCGCCGGGCCTTCTCGGGCATCGTCGCCGGCAACGTCAAGGAGGATGGCATGCGCCGGATCGAGCAGTTCGGTCCGTTCGAGATTCATGGCGACGCCGACATGATGCAGGCCCTGGACGAGCTGCTGCGCGCGTTCGTCGAACAGCGCCGCATGAAGATCTCGGGCGAGTACCAGCCCTGTTACAAAGTCCTGGCCTGAGCCGGGCAGGGGGCTGACGGCGGGCAGGGGTGCCCGCGGCCAGCCCCGTCCGTGGTCCCGGGCGTCAACGCATTGACGCCTGTCGCCTCCGGGCGACCGTTCGTCCTGTCGCCGCTTGCCGCCGGGCGGCAGGGCGTCCATCTTCTGTGTCATCACGCTGGGGAGCGTTCCATGTCTTCACGCCGTTCCAACGGCTTCACACTCGTCGAACTGCTGACCACGGTCGCGGTGATCGCCATTCTGTCGGCGATCGCCTACCCGAGCTTCCAGGGCGTCATGCGCTCGAACCGGATCGCGACCGCCAGCAGTGAGGCGTCCGGCCTGATCGCGCTCGCGCGCAGCGAGGCGATCCGCAACAAACGCGGGGGCGGTGTCTGCGGCAGCGCCACCGGCACCAGCTGCGATGGCAGTTGGGACAAGGGCATGCTGGCCTGGGCCGACGTCGACGGCGGCGGCACGTTCAGCGATGGTGAGGTCGTGCTCCGTTTCATGGCGGTCAACACGGCGGTGAGCGCGGTGGGGCCCGACGCCGCCGCGATCGCCTTCGACGGCCGCGGCCGCCGCCGCAGCGCCGATCAGCAGGAAATCGACCTGCAGCCGGACAGCTGCAACGGGCAGCCATTGCGCCGTCGTCTGACGGTCAACGCGTCCGGCCAGCTCAGCACCCTCAAGGAGAACTGCTCATGAGACGTTTCCGTGCCTCCGGAGGGCGCAGGGCCGCCGGCGGTTTCAGCATGATCGAGGTGCTGGTCACCATCATCGTGCTGGCCTTCGGCCTGCTCGGCTTCGCGCTGCTGCAGACCATGAACGTGCGTTTCGTACAGAGCGCCAACTACCGTACCCAGGCGACGAACCTGGCTTACGACCTGATCGACCAGATGCGGGCCAACCGGTTCCAGTCGGCCTGGTACACGGGCGCGTCGTTCGCGTCCGGCACGGTGACCCGCGCCGCCTGTACGCGTCCGACCGGGACCGTGACCATCGGGCAGAACGTGGCCCGCTGGCAATGCCAGGTGGTGCAGGCGCTCGGCGAGGGCGCCAGTGCCACCGTCACCAACGTCAACGGCCAGGTGCAGGTGGACATCGTGTGGGGCGACCAGCGTTGGGACAAGGCCAACCCCAATGCGCGCACCACCTTTACTGCGGTGACCCAGCTATGAGCCGTGCGTTTCCCCTGCCGCGCGCCGTCGCGGGCATCTCCCTGATCGAGGTCATGGTCGCGATGGTGATCGGCCTGGTGCTGATGCTGGGCGTGATCCAGGTGTTCAGCGCGTCCCGCGAGGCCTCGCAACTGGCGCAGGGCACCGCGCGCGCGCAGGAGAACGCCCGGTTCGCGCTGGAGTTCCTGCAGCGCGACATCCGTATGGCCGGTCACTTCGGCTGCGTCAACGACCAGGCGCACTTCGTCAAGAACCAGGGCGATCCCGTGGTGAACATCGCCGGCGTTGCCACGGGCGATGGCAGCGCACTGGATTTCTCGGTCTCGATACAGGGCTACGAAGCCCCCAGCAGTGCCCCGGACAGCAACCTCACGCTGGGCGCGACCTGGGCGGAGCCGACTGACCTGCCGACGCCACTGAAGAGCCTGGTCCCGCGCGGCGGCAGCGATGTCATCGTGCTCCGCTACCTCGCGCCGGTGGGCGTGCCGGTGACCAGCATCAGTGCAGGCAGCGACAACACCATCGGCTTCGACGGCGATCTGGGCAGGCGGCTGACCGAGGAGGGTGTTGCCGCCCCCACACTTTTCGGTATCGCGGACTGCAGTCATGCAGACGTGTTCGTCGGCACCTATGCGGTGGGCAGCGTCACCGCCAGTGGTGCCACGCTCAGCCGCTACAACGTGCAGCCGACCGGTGAAACCATGCTTTACCGCGCCGAGTCGATCGCGTACTACGTGGGGACGTCGGCCAGCGGCGAACCGGTGCTGATGCGCGCCCGCGCCAACGCCGCCGGCAATTACGACGTGCGCGAGGAGCTCGTTGAGGGCATCGAGAACCTGCAGGTGATGTACGGCCTGGACACCACGCCGGTGATCAGCCAGACCCAGTTGCCGGTCGGCAACGTTACCGTGCAGGGCACGGCGGCCGACGTCAGCACGGGCAACGATGCAGTGGCGGCCAATCAGTGGCGCCGCGTCGGTCAGGTCCAGGTGGGCGTGCTGGCACGCAGCCCGAATCCCTCGATGGCCTCGTCATCTGCCGCCGCTGTGAATGATCCGCGCCTGCTGGGCGTGCGTTTCGTACCGGCGGCCGCGTCCGACGGTCGCTACCGCGCCGCATACGAATCGACCATCGCCCTGCGCAACCGTCTCTTCGGGAACTGATGCCATGAACCGGTCTTCCAGAACCTTCACCGCACCTGCGCGTCAGCGCGGTGCCGTGCTGTATGTCGCCCTGATCATGCTGATCCTGTTGGCACTGATCGGCATCGCCGGCATGCAGGTGGCCGGCATGCAGGAAAAGATGGCAGCCAACTATCGGGCCACCAACACCGCCTTCCAGGCGACTGAAAGCATGACCCGGCGCACCGAGCACGCCATCGAGGCGATCGCCAACCGCACCTCGCCGGCCAGCGATGCGCCGATCACGGCCAGCAACATCGCGCTGAACTGTGATGATGGCTACGACCCGGTTGACTGGGGCCGGAGGAAGTCCATCACCGGCGCCGATGCGGTCAACGTGCGCCGTATCGACTCCTGCATCATCGGCGGCGGCTCGCTGGGCATGGGCAAGGCTCTGGACCCGACCGCACCGATCTACCAGATCACTTCCTTCGCCACCGATGTGCCGGCCGGTCCGTCCTCGTCGGCCGTCATCGACACCGTATTCAAGCTCTGAGGGCTGCCGACATGATTTCCCGCAAACTCGGTATCACCGCAGGGGCAGGTGTGCTGCTGCTCGGTTCCGGCCTGTACTTCATGTACAGCCTGTTCGCTGCCCAGGGGCAGGGCGAACTCGCCACGGCGCCGCTCAATTCGGTCAGCTCGGCGCCCCCGGCTTTCATCATGGCCGTCGACGATTCCAACTCGATGACGTTCGAGCGCATCTTCGTCGGCGGCGACGGGCGTCTGCAGTGGAACGGCAGCAGTTTCTTCAAGTCGGCAGGTGTGTTCTACAACGTGGGTGTGGGTTGCAACAACAACTCGGTGGACTGCTATGTCTATCTGTTCCCGCACAACGGCTACAACGCCAGTTACACCGCCGGCCGGGCCGTTCCACCGCTGGATGAATTCGGCTTTGCGCGCTCGCCTGCCTACAACGCCGGCTACTTCAATCCGGCCGTGACCTACGAGCCGTGGCGCAAGGCCGACGGTGTGGGAGCTGCGGGTCTGTGGGATGCGGCGGTGCCGGGCAGCACCCGTGCCGATCCGCGTTCGGATTTCAAAACCGGCTACAACGTCATCTACAACCTGACGACCTCACGTGCGCTGACCTCTGAAACCTACAGCATCCTCACGGGCATGACCCTGCCCAAGGGTACGGTCTATTACTCCAGCGGCGAGACCTGCAACACCACCTATACCGATCGTCGTGGCAACGTGATCTCGAACAACGACGGTCTGCCCGACGCCAAGAAACAGTGGGTCGCGCTGGACAAGGCCTGGGTGGCACCGACCAACTGCACGGTTCCGCTGCAGTATTTCCCGGCCACGTTCTATCTGCCGGAAGCGGCGCCGGCCCCGGCCGGATACAAGACCGCCGACGCCAACCGCCCGATCATCAAGAACGCCTGTGGTCCGTCCTGCAATCTGCGTCGCTACACGATCATCTCGGACAACTACGACAGCGGCTACAACGACGCCATCAAGAACTTCGCCAACTGGTTCCAGTACCACCGCAATCGCATCCTGTCGATGGTGGGCTCGTCCTCGCATGCCATGCGCGAGATCGAGAATATGCGGGTGGGCTACTTCACCATCAACAAGCTCGTCGACGTGACCATGTACGACGTGGTGAAGCAGCGCGCCGACCTGTACAAGAAGATCTACAGCCTGGCGCCCAACGGCGGTACGCCGAACCGCGAAGCGGTGGACTTCCTGGGCAAGCAGTTCAGCCGCACCGGGCCCGGCGCGCCGGTGGCGTTGGCGTGCCAGCGCAACGGCGGCATGCTGTTTACAGACGGCTACACCAACACCTCCAGCAAGGTCCCCGACGGCACCGACTACGGGAACGCCGATTCCTCGGGCACCACGCACTTCAGTGGTGCGCCGTTTGGCGACAGCTACAGCAACACCATTGCCGATATCGCGGCCGCCTATTACGACGGACCGTTGGTACCGCTCCGCACCGACGACGGGTTCCCCGCCGGGCAGGTGCCGGTCAGCAAGCAGTGCAGCACGCTCAGCAAGACCTCGGCGGACTGGAAGCGCTTGGACTGCCAGACCAATCTGCACATGAACTTCTACGGCGTGACGCTGGGCGCCCAGGGCAAGATCTATGAAGTGAACCAGGCGGCGACCAAGGATCCGTACACGACCGCACCGAACTGGAATGGCAACGGCAAGCCGATGGACTCGGATGACGGCCGCGTCATCGACGAACTGTGGCATGCCGCGATCAACACCCGCGGTGAGTTCATCAACGCCAAGACCCCGGCCGAAGTGACCGCCGCGATGCGCCGTGTGCTGTCCGCCGTCGCCGCCGGCTCCTCGCCGTCGGGCAGCATCGCGTTGACGGGTGCGCGCATCGGCGCCGGCTCGCTGACCGTCACTCCGACCTATGAAGTGGCCAATGAAGGTACCGACTGGTTCAGTCGTCTGGCCGCCAATCAGGTCTCGGTCAATCCCAGCACCCGGGCAGCGGTCTACACCCCGATCTGGGAGGCCAGCAGCAAGTTCCCGCTTGCGGCCTCGCGCAAGATCTACTTTGCCAACGGTAACGGCATCAGCGAATTCACTTCGCCGACGGTCACGCTGGACATGCTCTGTGGCACGCCCACCGACCTCTACCCCGGCATGAGCCGCTGCGACAGCGCGGGGCTGACTGGCCTGGCCACGGATGCGTCGGCCACCGCCTATCTGCGCGGCGATGCGAGCGACGAGGTCCGCAACGGCGGCAAGCTGCGCGACCGCACCACGATCCTGGGTGACATCATCAATTCGTCGCCGCAGATCAGCGCCCCGATCGACGACTTCGGCTATGGCGCGCTGACGGATACGCCGGGCTCGACCTATGCGGCGTACCTGAAGAGCAAGCTGAACAACCGCTACATGGTCTATGTGGGCGCCAATGACGGCATGCTGCACGCCTTCGATGGCGGTCTGGATGCGGAGGGCAAAACCGCCGGCAATGGCGGACGTGAGCTGTTTGCCTACATTCCGGAGACCTCGCTGGGCCACATGGGCAACCTGCTCAAGCCCTACAACCCGCTCAACGCCAAGGACCAGGTGCCGCACCGGTACTTCGTCGACGGTCCGGTGACTGTGGGCGACAGTCACTACGATGGCGCCTGGCACACCACTCTGGTCGGTACCACCGGTGCCGGCGGGCGGGGTGTGTTCGCGCTGGACGTGACCAAGCCGGACAACTTCGGCGCCAGCAGCCGCCTGTGGGAGATCAACGACATTTCCGGCGGCTCTACGGATATCCGGAACAACATCGGCTTTGTGCTCGGCAAGCCGGTGATCGTGCCGTTCAAGTCAGGCAACACCGTGAGCTGGAAGGCGATCTTCGGCAACGGTTACAACAGCAAGAGCGGCAAGGCGGTGCTGTTCGTGGTGGACATCGGCACCGGATCGCCCAACGTGCGCATGATCGAAGCCGCCGAATCCGGCACGGGGGCGCCGTCGGGGGTCAACGGCCTGGGCAACATCGTGGTGCTGGATCGCAAGGACAATGGCGACTCCACGCGGATGGTGCGCGATGGGTACGCTGATACCGTGTATGGCGCCGATGCCAACGGTGCCGTGTGGCGCTTCGATCTTCTTGAGAGTGGCAACAAGGTGAGCAAGCCGGTGTTCACCACGCTGTCGCGCGTCGAGTCGCGGATGACCTACCGCCAGCCGATTCTTGGCGGCCTGGTCGCCGCCTCGGGCGAAGGCGGTGGCGTGCTGCTGATGTTCGGTACCGGCAGCTTCTCCTTCGCCAATGACGTGGCGGATGAAACCACGCAGTCGCTGTACGCCTTTACCGATCGTTCCGGTGCCACCATCACGACCGTCACACGCGACAACCTGCAGCCATATGCGGTGCAAGTGGGCAGCGATGGTGTCTCGCGCTCGATGACGACGGGAACCCGGCCCACCGGGCCCCTGGGGTGGTACATCGATCTGCCGCGGGGCGAGCGCATGATCGGCTATCCGGACGTGGTCGCCGGCGTGGTGTTCATGCCGACCTACGCGGCCCTGCTCAACTCGACGGGCTGCAGCACCGTCGGCAAGAACTGGCTGTTCGGCTTGGATGCCCGTTCCGGTGCGGCGGCGTTGTCGACCGTCCGGCTGGGCTCGCCGGGCGGCAAGTCCTACGCGGCGGGCACGGCGGCGGTCGCGCTGGATACCGGCGGCTCCGCACCGGTCAAGGACGTGGCGGTGTCGGTGGTGCCGCGTCTGCAGGCGCCTGCCAACCCGGGCGGCGGTGCCGCACCGCCCACCGTGCCGGGCAGCGGCTGCTGGATGGTGGTCAATGTGGCCGGCGCCCAGCCGATGTACCTGCCTTATCCCTGTGGTCGCCAATCCTGGCGCCAGATCCAGTAACGGAGACCGCACATGCGTTCGATGCTTTCCAACCGGTTCCGCGGCCATCGCCGCGGAGCCCCCGGCTTCACCCTGATCGAGCTGATGATCACCGTGGCGGTGGTCGCCATTCTGGCCGCAATTGCGTATCCGTCCTACCAGGACCAGATCCGCAAGTCGCGGCGTGCGCAGGCGAAGGCGGACATGGTGGAGTACAGCCAGATGGCCGAGCGTTTCCATACCGTGAACAACACCTACGCGGGCTTTGCACTGGGCGCGACCCAGACCCCGCGCGAGGGCGGCTCGGCGTGGTACGCGCTCACCATCCAGCAGACCCCGGCCACGTTCACCATCACCGCTACGCCCCAGGGCACGCAGGCGAAGGACAAGTGCGGCACGCTGACCATCAACCAGGCCAGCGTCAAGACGCCGGCCGAGGCGACGGTGTCCGGCTGCTGGTGATGCGGAACGGGGCAGGGTGTTGCATCGTCACGCGGCAACCTCTAGAATTCGCCTCCCCGCCCGAATAGCTCAGCCGGTTAGAGCACTTGACTGTTAATCAGGGGGTCGTTGGTTCGAGTCCAACTTCGGGCGCCAGATCATGCAGAAGCCGCGAGAAATCGCGGCTTTTGTCGTTTCCGACACTGCCTCGGCGGCCGCGCCGCTCAGGGACACGGTTCGGTGCCGCGGTAGGTCAGGGATCGCGCACGCCCGGTGTTGTTCACGATCACATCGCCACGCCGCTCGTCGCGCAGGCACAGCGCGATGGTCAGATTGCTGCCCAGGCTGCGCCCATTGGCGCCATAGCGCAGGGTGGGGCGTCCGGACGTGGCGGTGGCCCGGATGCCACGCGCGCGCTGGCCCGGCTGGTAATGCAGCACGTCGTCCGGCGCGGCCGGCTGATCCTGGCGGCGGCGGTCGCGGTAGATCAACCACCCTGCGCTCCAGTCCAGGCTGCAATGCCGCCCATCGTCGCTTGCGCACACGCTGACGGCATGGCGGCGGCTGATCGCCGTGCTGCGCGCGGCGGCGAATGCGGTCAGCAGCTGCATCCGCATCGTATCCACGCGGGTCCGATCGAGCACATCCTGGAAGCCGGGCAAGGCCAGCGTGGCCAGCCCTGCCAGCAGGCCCAGCGCCAGCAGCAGCTGGATCAGGGACAGGCCGGCCGCCTGCGGAGGGGGACGGGTAACCGGGCGCATCGGGAACGTCCTTAACAGCGGAGGTATCGACAGTGCGCGGTCCGCGCGGTGGGCGGTATCGGCACATCCCGGCCGCGGGCCTCGGCATAGCCCTCAGCCAGCCGTCACCAAGGCCCCCGGTATACTGGAGGGCCCGGGCAGTGGCGGCACCATGAGCGATCGCTTTGAACTTGTTTCCCCGTACTCGCCGGCCGGCGACCAGCCAGCGGCGATCGAGAAGCTGACGGCCAACTTCGAGGCGGGTGTCGCCAAGCAGACCCTCCTCGGCGTGACCGGCTCCGGCAAGACCTACACCATCGCCAATGTGATCCAGCAGGTGCAGAAACCGACGCTGGTGATGGCGCCGAACAAGACGCTGGCCGCGCAGCTGTATGGTGAATTCAAGGCCTTCTTTCCGCACAACGCGGTGGAGTATTTCGTCAGTTACTACGATTACTACCAGCCGGAGGCCTACGTACCGTCGTCGGACACCTTCATCGAGAAGGACAGCTCGATCAACGAACACATCGAGCAGATGCGCCTGGCCGCCACCAAGACGCTGCTGTCGCGGCCGGACGCGATCGTGGTGGCCACGGTGTCGGCGATCTACGGCCTCGGTGCCCCCGAGGACTACCTGTCGCTGCGCCTGATCCTGTCCAAGGGCGAGCGCATCGACCAGCGTGATCTGATCAACCACCTTACCCAGCTGCAGTACACCCGCAACGAATACGAACTGCACCGCGGCACGTTCCGCGTGCGCGGCGAAGTGATCGATGTGTTCCCGGCCGAATCGGACAGCGAAGCGGTACGCATCGAGCTGTTCGACGGCGAGGTCGAGCAGATCAGCATGTTCGATCCGCTCACCGGTGAAAGCCTGCGGCGGCTGCAGCGGTATACCGTCTATCCCAAGACCCACTACGCCACCACACGCGAGCGGGTGCTGTCGGCAGTGGATACCATCAAGGCCGAACTGAAGGTGCGGCTTGAGCAGCTGTACGAGCAGAACAAGCTGGTGGAGGCGCAGCGTCTTGCCCAGCGCACCCAGTTCGATCTGGAAATGATGGCCGAAGTCGGGTTCTGCAACGGCATCGAAAACTACTCGCGGCATCTCACCGGCAAAGCGCCGGGCGAGCCGCCGCCGACGCTGTTCGACTACCTGCCGCCGGATGCGCTGCTGGTGATCGACGAATCGCACGTGACCATTCCGCAGATCGGCGCGATGTTCAAGGGCGACCGTTCGCGCAAGGAAACCCTGGTGGAGTTCGGTTTCCGCCTGCCGTCGGCGCTGGACAACCGTCCGCTGCGATTCGAGGAATGGGAGGCACGCTGCCCGCGCAGCATCTATGTGTCCGCTACACCTGGACCGTACGAGCTGCGCGAAGCCGCTGACGAAATCACCGAACTGGTGGTGCGTCCAACCGGTCTGATCGATCCGGTGGTGGAGATCCGTCCGGTGGGCACGCAGGTCGACGACCTGATGAGCGAGGTCAACGAGCGCATCAAGCTGGGCGACCGCGTGCTGGTCACCACGCTGACCAAGCGGATGGCCGAGAACCTCACCGAATACCTCACCGAGCACGGCATCCGCGTGCGGTACCTGCACTCGGACATCGATACCGTCGAGCGCGTGGAGATCATCCGCGACCTGCGTCTGGGCAAGTTCGACGTGCTGGTCGGCATCAACCTGCTGCGCGAAGGCCTGGACATGCCCGAGGTGTCGCTGGTGGCGATCCTCGATGCGGACAAGGAGGGTTTCCTGCGCTCGACGGGGTCGCTGATCCAGACCATCGGGCGTGCGGCACGCAACCTGCGCGGCAAGGCGATTCTGTATGCCGACCGCATCACCCGCTCGATGCAGGCGGCGATCGACGAGACCGACCGCCGCCGCGCCAAGCAGGTGGAGTACAACGAACTGCATGGCATCGTGCCCAAGTCTGTGTTGCGTCCGATTACCGATGTGCTGGAAGGTGCGCGGTCGGAAGCGGCCGAGAAGGAGAGCCGCGGCAAGGGCAAAGGCAAGGGGGGGCGGATCGCCGAGGAGGCGGTCGATTACCGGACGCTGGAACCGGCGCAGATCGCCAAGCGCCTGCAGGTGCTGGAGCAGCAGATGTACCAGCATGCGCGCGATCTGGAGTTCGAGGATGCGGCCCGTGTACGCGATCAGATCCGCCAGTTGAAAGAGGCGAGCCTGGGCTGAACAACATCTTGTGAAAAATCTTCACAAAAGTGTTGCTCTTCCCAGGCGACGTCCGTAATATACGCGGCCTGCACCGACGCAATCGCGGCAGCGCAGAACGAAACGGGCGGTTAGCTCAGCGGTAGAGCACTACCTTGACATGGTAGGGGTCACAGGTTCGAACCCTGTACCGCCCACCACTTAAGTACCTGAGCAGTCAGAGGAAAGAGTGGATACGAACGAAGCCGGCCCTTGGGCCGGCTTTTTCGTTCTGGTCCTCCTGCAGGCGAGGTGCATGGGGGGCGATCACCCTGTCGCCCCGGAGTATTCCGACGCACGCAAGCCGTGGCGTCTGATGGTGGCTGCCATGACGCCGGCAGACGATGGCCGTTCCATCGCCGCGCCGACTTCCATGCCACGCTCGTCCTCCGCTGCGACCGCCGACAATGTGCCGATGTTTGGCAAGGCCTGTGCCGCCAGCCTGCTGGGTGGCGTGTGTGCGGTGGTCTTTGCCCCTGTCCTGCTGCCGGTGGCCATCGCATGGTGTGGCCTCGTTGTCGGCGCGGCTGCCTGGAGCGCGTGGCCGCGCGGGCGCTGGTGTGGCGGGTTGCTGCTGGGCGCGGGGTGGGCGGCGCTGCACGGGCATGCTGGCCTGGCACTGCAGTTGCCGGCCGCCGCGACACCGGCCGAACATGCCCTGCGCGGCCGGGTGCTCGACCTTCCACACCACGGCGAGCGCAGCACGCGCTTCCGCTTCCGTATCGACGACGACGCCGGCATGCCCGTTTCGCTGCGTGGACGCGAGGTGGTGCTGGGTTGGCACGATCCGGTCAGGCCGGACGCGTCACAGGGGCGTCATGCACTGCGTGCCGGCGCGCGCTGGTCGCTGGTCGCCAGGCTGCGGCCGCCGCGTGGCCTGCGCAACCCGGGCGGCTTCGATGCCGAACGCCAGGCGTTGCTGCAGGGCGTGGCGGGCAGTGGCTATGTCACCGCGCCGCATCGGGCCCGCGCGCTGGGCCCGCCGACCGGCCTGCCGGCGTGGCGCGAGCGCATGGCCCAGACCATCGCGGACCAGGTACGCGGGGAAGGGCGCCGCTTCGTCCAGGCGCTGGCGCTCGGTGATACGCGCGGCTTGACCGCGCGCGACTGGGAGGACCTGCGGGCCCTCGGGCTGACCCACCTGGTGGCGATCTCCGGTTTCCATGTCGGTCTGGTCGCGGCGGTCGCGGCCTGGATGGCAGCGCTGGCCTGGAGGCTGCTGCCGGTGCTGGGGCGGTACTGGCCACGACCGCTGGCGGCGGCGCTGGCGGCGGTCGCAGGCGCCGCACTGTACGCCGCCGTGGCCGGGTTCGCGCTGCCTACCGTGCGCACGGTGTTGATGATCGCCATCGTCGCGGCCGCGCGCTGCACCCGGCGGCGGGTCACCGTGGGGCAGGCATTGGCAATGGCGGCACTGGCTGTGCTGCTGTTCGACCCGCTGTCGGTTCTCGCGCCGGGCTTCTGGCTGAGTTTCGCCGGCGTCCTGTGGCTGGTGTGGTGCCTGCCCGGGACGGACCGGCATTGGCTGGCCGCATTTCTCGGGGCGCAGGGCGTGGCGACGGTGAGCCTGCTGCCCCTGACGGTGGCGTGGTTCGGCCAGGCGTCGCGCGCGGGGCCGCTGGTCAATCTGCTGGCCATTCCCTGGTGGAGCCTGGTCGTGGTCCCGCTGGCACTGCTCGGCACCGCGCTGGAGGCGCTGTACGGCGGCGCGGGGCGATGGCCGTGGCAGCTGGCCGCGTGGTGCTTCGACACCAGTTGGTGGCTGTTCGGCCACGTCGCCCGCCGGCCATTCGCGTTGTGGTGGCTGCCGCAGGCCGGGCCGGCCGCGCTGGTGCTGGCCGTGGCAGGTGTGTTCTGGCTGCTGATGCCGCGCGGCGGCGGCGGCCGGTTGCCGGCGCTGGCGCTGTGTCTGCCGTTGCTGTGGCCGGCGCGGCCGCTGCCGGCCGACGGGGAGGTCGAACTGCTGGTGGTGGATGCCGGGCAGGGCCTGGCGGTGCTGGTCCGCACCCGCACGCATGCGCTGCTGTACGACGCCGGCCCGGCCGTACCGGGCGGCTTCGATGCCGGCGAGCGGGTGGTTGTCCCGGCCCTGCACGCCCTGGGGACGCCGGTGTTGGACCGGGTGCTCCTCAGCCACGGCGACCTGGACCATGTCGGCGGCCTGGCCGCCGTGCGGCGGTCCCATCCGGAGGCGCGGCTGCTGGCGCCGTCGGGCGCGCTGTCAATGCCGGCGGCTGTGTGCCGTCGCGGTGACGGCTGGCGCTGGGATGCGGTTGATTTCCGGCTGCTGCACCCGCCGGCCGGGCAGGGCGGGCGCGGCAATGCCGCCAGTTGCGTGCTGCGCATCACCACGCCGCACGGGGCGATCCTGCTGCCTGGCGATATAGGCCGCCGCGAGGAGGCGGCACTGCTGGCGCAAGACGCACCGGGCCTGGCGGCCCGGGTAGTGGTGGTGCCGCATCACGGCAGCGCCGGATCGTCCACGCCCGGCTGGGTGGACGCGGTGGCGCCAGAGCTGGCACTGGTATCGGCCGGGCATGGCAATCGATTCGGCCATCCGCGGGACGAGGTGGTGGCGCGCTGGCAGGCACGGGGCGCGGAGGTGCTCACCACCGCAGACAGCGGCGCGCTGCGGGTGTGGCTGGGCCAGGACGGCCTGCAGGTGCGTGAACAGCGGCTTTTCCAGCCCCGTTGGTGGGATGCCGCGGAGCGGGCGCGGGCGACTGCTATCCTATCGACAGTCAAACAGGCGGCCGCAGGGCCAGAGGGTTGAAACGTGTGGGAACTGGTCAAGGCCGGTGGCTGGCCGATGGTGCCGCTGCTGCTGTTGGGCGTACTGGCTTTGGCGATCGTCCTGGAGCGTTTCTGGACTCTGCGTCGCAATGAGGTCCTGCCCCCGGGGCTGGGCCAGGAAGTGCGCAACTGGGCGGCACGCGGCAAGCTTGATCCCGGCCACATCCAGTCCCTGCGGGCCAATTCGCCACTGGGCGCGTTGCTCGCGGCAGCGCTGGAAGCCCGCAACCGCCCGCGCGACCAGATCCGCGAGCGCATCGAAGATGCCGGCCGCCACCTGGTGCATCGCATGGAGCGCTTCCTGAACGCCCTGGGCACCATCGCCTCGGCCGGCCCGCTGCTCGGCCTGCTGGGCACGGTGGTCGGCATGATCCAGATGTTCCTGGGCATCCTCGACCACGGCGTGGGCGATGTGAACCAGCTGGCCGGCGGTATCGGCAAGGCGCTGGTGTGCACGGCCACCGGCATGATCGTGGCGATTCCGGCACTGATGTTCCATCGCTACTTCAAGGGCCGCATCAACGGCTACGTGATCGAGATGGAACAGGAGGCGGGCGCGCTGCTGGACGCGCTCGATGCGCGTCCCGGGGTGATGACCGGTGCCGCCCGTCCTGCCGCTGCCGCACCGGTCGCGGGTACGCCCGTGACGGTCAAGGGCTGACGGATGCGCATCCGCAATGACCGGACCCAGGACGAGCCGCATATCGATCTGGTTCCGCTGATCGATGTGATCCTGGTCCTGATCATCTTCTTCGTGGTCACCACCACGTTCGATGCACGCTCGACGCTGCAGGTACAGCTGCCGACGGCGAGCCAGCAGAACAGCGCCGAGCCACCGCGTGCGCTGAGCGTGCTGGTGAATGCCGAAGGACGCTATTTCATCAACGACCAGGAAGTGCTGCGTACCGACGTCGAGTCGGTCAAGCAGACCATCGCCGCGGTCGCCGGCACCGATCGCGAGCAGACCGTCCTGCTGCGCGCCGATGCCCGTACTCCCTACCAGGCGGTCGTGACCGCACAGGATGCGCTCGGCCAGCTCGGCTTCCGGCGCATCGCCATCGCAACGGCCCCCGAGGTGCGTCCATGAGCAGCAAACACGCGCCGGTCTGGCCGATCTACAAACGCCTGCTGGGTTACACCCGCGCCTACTGGGTCTTCATGGTGGCGGCGGTCATCGGCATGGTGGTCGAAGCCCTGGCCGGCTATCACTTCAGCAAGCTGATGGAGCCGCTGGTCAACCGCGGCTTCGTCAACCCCGAACCGCGCATGGCGGTGATTCTGCCGCTGACCATCCTGGGGTTGTTCGTGGCGCGCAGCGCGGCGACCTTCGTCAGTGACTACGCCTTGGCCCGCACCGGTCGCAGCGTGGTGCGCGATCTGCGTGAGCAGGTGCTGGAGAAGTACCTGCACCTGCCATCGTCGCATTTCGATGCCGAGTCCACGCCGGTGATGGTCAGCCGTCTGAACTTCGACACCGAGCAGGTTACCCAGGCCAGTGCCGACGCACTCAAGACCCTGGTCGCCGACACGCTCACCATCATCGCCATGCTGGTGGTGATGCTGCAGATGAGCGTCAAGGTGACCGTGGCGATGCTGGTGGTGGTGCCGCTGATCGGCGTCATCGTCTCGTTCGTGGGCAAACGCTACCGGCGCATCAGCCGCGGCATCCAGGACGGCATGGGGACAATGGCGCAGACGGCCGAGCAGTCGCTGTCCGCGCAGCAGGAAGTGAAGGTGCATGGCACCCAGGCGCACGAGATGTCGCGCTATGCCCGCCTCGCCAACCGCATGCTGGGCCTCAACATGAAAGTGGAAACCACCCGCGCGGCGGCCTCCAGCGTGGTGCAGTTCCTGGCCGCGCTGGCGTTGGCGGTGATTGTGTGGGTGTCCACGCGCGAGGCGCTGGCCGGGCGGCTGAACGCGGGTCAGTTCATGGGCCTGATGATCTCCATGACGGCCATCATCCCGTCGCTGCGTCGCCTGACCAGTGTGCAGTCCTCGATCGCGCGCGGCGTCTCGGCTGCGGAACGCCTGTTCTCGATCCTGGACATGCCGGTCGAGCGCGACGAGGGCCGCAAACGCATCGGTCGCGCCAAGGGCGAGCTGGCCTTCGAGCATGTCATGCTGCGTTACCGCGAAGACACCGGCATCGCGCTGGACGACATCAGCTTCGTCGCACGGCCGGGGACGGTGACCGCGATCGTCGGCCGCTCCGGCAGTGGCAAGACCAGCCTGATCCGGCTGGTGCCGCGCTTCTATGAGCCCAGCGGTGGGCGCATCACCCTTGATGGCGTGGCCCTGGACGACTACCCGCTCGAGGACCTGCGCCGCCAGGTGGCGATGGTCGGGCAGAAGGTGATGCTGTTCGACGACACGGTGGGCGCCAACATCGCTTACGGCATGGACGCCACCGACGCACAGATCCGCGCGGCCGCCGAGGCCGCCAATGCCTGGGAGTTCATCGCGCGGATGCCGCAGCAGCTGCAGACGCCGGTCGGCGAGAACGGCGCGCTGTTGTCCGGTGGCCAGCGCCAGCGTCTGGCGATCGCGCGCGCGATCCTGCGTGATGCGCCGATCCTGATTCTGGATGAGGCGACTGCGGCACTGGACAACGAATCCGAGCGGCTCGTGCAGGATGCGCTGCAGCGCCTGATGCCCGAGCGCACCACGCTGGTGATCGCCCATCGCCTGTCCACCATCGAGCACGCCGACCAGGTGCTGGTCATGGACCACGGCCGTATCGTCGAACGCGGTACCCACGAGGAACTGCTGGCGCTGGGCGGCCTGTACGAGCACCTGCACAAGATGCAGTTCCGCGAAAGGCAGTCCTGATGGCCGGCAAGGGAACGCAGACGCCGTCGTACTGGTATGACGGCAGTCCGGTGCCGTTGCCGGCGCGGCTGCTGGCCCCCCTGTATGGCGGCGCGATCGCACTGCGACGGATGCTGTACCGGCGGCGCTGGTTGAAGCGTCACAGTCTGCCGGTCCCGGTGATCGTCGTGGGCAATGTGACGGCCGGCGGCACGGGGAAGACGCCACTGACCATCGTGCTGGTGAACCGCCTGCGCGAGGCCGGGTGGAAGCCCGGCGTCGCCAGTCGGGGCTACGGCCGCGACGAGGCCGCCACGCCGCGGTGGGTGGACGCGGCGACCCCCACCGCGTTGGGCGGCGACGAACCGGTGCTGATCGCCTGGAAGACCGGCGTGCCGGTGCGCGTCGATGCGGATCGCGTGGCAGCCGGCCGTGCACTGGTCGAGGCGGGCTGCGACGTCATCGTCTGCGACGACGGCCTGCAGCATTACCGGCTGGCCCGTGATATCGAGATCGAAGTGGTCGATGCCCAGCGCCGCTATGGCAACGGGCGGCTGATTCCGGCCGGTCCGCTGCGCGAGCCGGCCAGCCGTGCACGCGACTGCGATTTCCGCGTCGTGAACATGGGCCAGGCCAGCAATGGCGCCGACGCCTTGCCGTCCAGCGGCTTCGGCGAGTGGCCGATGCAGCTGCACATCGACCACGCCCAGCCGCTGCAGGGCGGGCGGGCGCGCACGCTGGCGCACTTCCGGGGCCAGCGCGTGCACGCGGTGGCCGGTATCGCGCATCCGCAGCGGTTCTTCGACATGCTGCGCGCCCAGGGCATCGGCGTGGTGCCGCATGCGTTCGCCGACCATCATGCCTACCAGCCCTCGGACCTGCGCTTCGGCAGCGAGCTGCCGGTGCTGATGACCGAGAAGGATGCGGTGAAGTGCAAGGCCTTCGCCAATGAGTGGCACTTCGCCGTGCCGTTGTCGGCGGAGTTGCCGGCGGCCTTCTGGGTGAACCTGCTGGACCGGCTGGACAAGCTCGGCAAGCGTTGACGGGCAGGGTGCCGGCTGCGGCACACTGCTCCCCATCATCCTGCCGGTCACGCGCCGGCGGTCCCGCCCCGCCGCTGCGCAGAGGTCTTCCATGAGTGCCCCCCTCGATTTCGTCGTCGCCATTCCCGCGCGCTTCGCGTCCACCCGCCTGCCGGGCAAGCCGCTGCGGCTGATCGGCGGCGAGCCCATGATCCTGCGCGTGGCACAGCGCGCGCTGCTGGCCGGCGCGCGCGAGGTGTGGGTCGCCACCGACGATGAGCGCATCGCCTCGGCGCTGGCAGGACTGGACGGCGTGCGCGTGGCGATGACCGCGGCCGACCATCTGTCGGGCACCGACCGCCTGGCCGAGTGCGCGCTCCAGGCCGGTTGGGCCGACGACACCGTGGTGGTCAACCTGCAGGGCGACGAGCCCTTCGCGCCTGCCGATGGCATCCGCGCCGTGGCCGAGGCGCTGGTCTACAGCGGTGCGGTGATGTCCACGCTGGCGACTCCGATCGAGGATGCCGACAGTCTGTTCGATCCGAACGTGGTCAAGGTGGTGCGCCGCGAAAACCTGGACGCGCTGTATTTCAGCCGCGCACCGATCCCGTGGCATCGCGATGCCTTCGCGCAGTCGCGCCACACCCTCTCCGGGTCGCACTGGCTGCGCCATATCGGCATCTACGGCTACCGCGCCCGTTTCCTGCGCCAGTTCGCCGCCTTGCCGCCTGGCGCGCTGGAGCAGCTGGAATCGCTCGAACAGCTGCGCGTGCTGGAGGCCGGTCATCGGCTGACCGTCGCGCTGTCGCCGGCTGTGTTTCCACCCGGCATCGATACGCCCGAGGACCTGGACCGCGCGGAGGCGTGGTGGAGCGCGCAGGCGTGAAGCTGCTGGTGGTGTGCCTGGGCAACATCTGCCGCTCGCCGATGCTCGAGGGCGCTCTGCGCGCGCGCCTGGCAGCATCGCCACTGTCGGGGCGGGTCAGCGTCGATTCGGCCGGCACCGGCGACTGGCACGTCGGCGAGCCGCCGGATCGGCGTGCGATCGCCTGCGCCGCGCGGCACGGCGTGGATATCGCCGGCCTGCGCGCGCGCCAGCTCCAGCGCGTGGATTTCGACCGCTTCGACCACGTCTTCTGCGCCGATGCCAACAACCTGCGCGATGCCGCGCGACTGGTCGGCACGGCCGGGCAGGCTCGCCTGTCGCTGTGGCTGCCGTGGGCCGGAATCGAGACCCCGGCATCGATCCCGGATCCGTACACCGGGGGGGAAGATCATTTCGAGCAGGTCTGGACCCTGGTGGACGCGGCGGCCCAGGCGACCGTGGCACGACTGTTGCATGACGCCGACTCCGGCATAATCGGGCCATGAACGTCCAGCCCGTCCAGGATCTCCCCGAGTTCGCCACCTGGCTCAACGCCGCCCCGACCACCCTGGCCGAACTGCAGGGCCGGCCGGTGGTGCTGGCCTTCGTCAACGCCGCCTCGGTGTGGTGCGCGCAGCGCCTGGCCGAACTGGAGTTGTGGCAGTCGCGCAACCCCGGCAAGGTGCAGCTGCTGGTGCTGCAGGTGCCGCGCTTCGACTGCGAACGCGACCCGGCACAATCGCTCAAGCTGCTGCGCAGGCAAGGGGTGACCGCGCCGGCGCTGCTCGACGCGGACTGGGACGGCTGGCGGCGCTTCAATGTCACCGCCTGGCCCACACTGGTGCTGCTGGATGCCCAGGGCCGTGAACGTGAGCGACTGGTCGGCCTGGGCGGTGAGCTGGAGCGCACCCTCAACGGGCTGTGCGAAGGCGCCACACGCCCCCTCGACGATGAGCTCAACGTGCGCCGCGAGCTGCATCCCGAGCCCCGCCTGCCGCTGAGTTTCCCGACCGGGCTGGCGGTGACCACCGAGCGCCTGTATATCGCCGACACCGGGCACCACCGTGTGCTCGAGTGCAGTCACGGGGGGCGCGTGCTGCGCCAGTTCGGGCTGGGTACTGCCGATTTCATGGACGGGGGGCCGGGCGAAGCCGCCTTCAACCGGCCGCAGGGGCTCGCGCTGGAGCGCGAGTGGCTGTACGTGGCCGACACCGGCAACCACGCCCTGCGCCGCATCCATCTGATTTCCGGCCAGATCGACACGCTGTGCGGCACTGGCCGTCCCGGTGAACCGATCGAAGGGCCGATCGCCGATCCGCGCCGCAGCCCGCTGAACCACCCGCAGGGCCTGGCCGTGTCCGACAACCAGATCCACATCGGCATGGCCGGCGACAACCGCATCTGGAGCTACCACCAGGGCCAGCGCGCGCTGAAGTGGCGTGCCGGGTCGGGTGCCATCGAGGAGCGCGACGGCGGCAGCCATATGGCGGCGTTTGCGCAACCGACCTCGCTGGCTGCCGTGCAGCAGGCGCTCTACGTGTGCGACGCGCTTGGCTCCTCGATCCGCGCGATGCAGCTGCGCGGCGATCTGGTGCAGACGCTGGTCGGGCAGGGCATGTGGTCGTTTGGTGACGAAGACGGTCCACGCGCCACTGCCCGCCTGCAGTATCCGCAGGCGATCGCGCTGAGCCCCGATGCGCCGCTGCTGTGGATCGCCGACACCGGCAACGGGCGCCTGCGCACGCTGCGCCTGGGCGGCGGTGAACTGAGCACGCTGGAACTGCCGCGCCGTCTGCATGGACCGGCCGGGCTGGCACTCGGCGGCGGGGCGGTATGGATCGCCGAGACCGATGCCCATGCCGTGCTGCGTTTTGATCCGGTCAGTGGCGTTCTGAGCGACGTCCCGATCAGCGAATGACCGTTTCTTCCGCCCCCGCCTTCGACGGCAAGGCATTTGCGGCCCAGCTGAGCACCGCCCCCGGCGTGTACCGCATGTATGCCGCCGACGACACGCTGCTGTACGTCGGCAAGGCGCGTGCGCTGCGCAACCGCGTGGGCAGCTATTTCAACGGCACGCCCAAGTCCACGCGGATCATGTCGATGCTGTCGCAGGTCGCGCGGATGGACGTGACCGTGACGCGCTCGGAGGCCGAAGCGCTGCTGCTGGAAAACCAGCTGATCAAGTCGCTGTCGCCGCGCTACAACGTCTCCCTGCGCGACGACAAGACCTACCCGCACGTGCTGCTGACCCGGGAGGACTGGCCGCGCATCGCACTGCACCGCGGCCCGCGTGCGGTGCCGGGCCGCTACTACGGCCCGTATCCGGGCGTGACCGCGGTACGCGACACACTCAACCTGATGCACAAGCTGTTCAAGCTGCGCAGCTGCGAAGACAGCGTGTTCCGCAACCGTTCGCGGCCCTGCCTGCAATACCAGATCGGCCGCTGCAGCGCGCCGTGCGTGGATCTGGTGGCGGCCGACGACTACGCCGAGTCGGTGCGCCGTGCGTCGATGTTCCTGGAGGGCAAGAGCGACCAGCTCGCACGCGAACTGGGCACGCAGATGCAGGCCGCCAGTGAAGCGCTGGAGTTCGAGCAGGCCGCGCGCCTGCGCGACCTCATCACCGCGCTGCGCAGCATGCAGACCCGCCAGTACGTGGACGGCCGCGCCGCCGACCTGGACGTGCTGGCCTGCGCCACCCAGGGCGCCAATGCCTGCGTGATGCTGCTGGCCTTCCGTGACGGCCGCAACCTGGGCACGCGGCCGTTCTACCCGCGCACCAACGGCGAGGAAAGCGCCGAGGAAGTGCTGGCCGCGTTCGTTTCCCAGTACTACGCGGAGCATTCGCCGCCACGGGAAATCCTGCTCGACCGGGAAATCCCCGATGCCAGCCTGATCGAATCGGCGCTGTCCACGTCGGCCGAGCACAAGGTGCAGCTGCGCTGGAACGTGCGTGGCGAGCGTGCCGGCTATGTCGAACTGGCCAGCCGCAACGCGCAGATCACCCTGGTCAGCGAACTTACCAGCCGCAGCGCCCAGCACGCGCGCAGTGAAGACCTGCGGCAGATGCTGGGCCTGGCCGAACCGGTCAAGCGGGTGGAGTGCTTCGACATCAGCCACACGATGGGTGAGGCCACGGTGGCCTCATGCGTGGTGTTCGACGCCAGTGGCCCGGTGCGCAGCCAGTATCGCCGCTTCAACATCAGCGGCATCGAGCCGGGCGACGATTACGCCGCGATGCGCCAGGCCATCGACCGCCGCTTCCGCCGTGCGGTGGAGGAGGACGGCGTGCTGCCGGACCTGCTGTTGATCGACGGTGGCGCAGGCCAGCTGGCCCAGGCCCAGGCGGCCCTGGCCGATCTGGGTGTGGAAGGGGTGATGCTGGTGGGTGTGGCCAAGGGCGTCGAGCGCCGGGCGGGGCACGAGGCGCTGGTACTGCCGGATGGCCGCGAGCTGCGTCCGGGCGCGGCCTCGCCGGCCCTCCAGTTCATCCAGCAGGTGCGCGATGAAGCCCATCGTTTCGCCATCACCGGCCACCGCGGCCGCCGCCAGAAGGCGCGGATGACCAGCAAGCTGGAGGATATCGCCGGTATCGGCCCGCGCCGCCGCGCCAGCCTGCTCAAGCATTTCGGCGGCCTGGTCGGGCTCAAAGCGGCCGGCGAGGCGGAAATCGCCAACGTGGAGGGCATCAATGACGCCCTCGCTGCACGCATCTACGCTAACCTTCATGGACTGCCCACGCCCGACGCGGCGGGCGAGTAGAGAGACGCAATGAAGTTGACCCTCCCCACCTGGCTGACGCTGCTGCGGATTGTGATGATCCCGGTGCTGGTGCTGGTGTTCTACCTCCCCTACAAGTGGACCAATTTCGCCTCCGCGGCGATCTTCGGCCTGGCCGCATTGACCGACTGGCTGGATGGCTGGATCGCGCGCCGCTACGACCTGGCCTCGGCGTTCGGCGCCTTCCTCGATCCGGTCGCGGACAAGCTGATGGTGGCCGTGGCGCTGTTCCTGATCGTGCAGGGCCATCCCACGCCGTGGATGGCATTCTGGGCGGCCGTGATCGTCGGTCGCGAGATCGCGGTGTCGGCGCTGCGCGAGTGGATGGCCGAGATCGGTCAGCGCGCCAAGGTGCGCGTCGCCCTGATCGGCAAGATCAAAACCACCGCGCAGATGGTGGCGCTGCTGTGCCTGCTGTACTCGGTGGCGCCGCATACACCGATGCACGAGATCTGGATGGGCGAAGTCGTGTTCCACATCGGCGACTGGACGCTGGCGATCGCCGCCGTGCTCACGCTGTTCTCGGGCCTGCAGTACCTGCATGCGGCCTGGCCGAGCCTGCGTGAAGACGAACGCGCCGCGCGTGAAAGCGCCAAGGCAAAAAAGAATGCCTGAGGGCTGTTGACAGCACCGCGTTTGGCTGTAAAATTTCGCCTCCCAAGCGGGAATAGCTCAGTTGGTAGAGCGCAACCTTGCCAAGGTTGAGGTCGCGAGTTCGAGTCTCGTTTCCCGCTCCAGATATAGGTTTTCAAGGCGGTTGATCGCAGTGGAAGCCAGCAGAAAAAGCGACCGGAAGGTCGCTTTTTCTGTTTCTGCGGTTGGTTTGGACACGCGCACTCACGGCATCGTGCGCGGCGCCGTATCGCAATCGTCTTCCAGCCTCAGGCGTTCATCACGAATGCCCACGCAGCGCTGGACGAGCCTGTCTTCCTCGACGGCCGCAAAACTCACCAGCCAAGGCGCGGGCAGTGAGCGGAAGGCCGCGACAGGTCCGTCGGCCAGATCGATGGCCATGTCGATCGAATCCAGACAGCTCTGCAGCAACATGAAATCGAGCTGGACCAGTGCGCCCTCGCGCACCCCGAGCAGCAGAAGGCCGTCTTCCTGTCCTGCGCCGCAGTAGCCCATCGGGGCACCGGGGCGCGATGCGGCGCTGATGAACAACAGCAGGCTGCCGTCCGCTTCCGTTGCGGCTGCGTGGCGTCCCAGTGCCATCACTGTGTCCGACCGGGACAGCGCGTCGCGCAGTGTCGGATTCACCCGCAGATCGGTAGGGCCGGCAGCGGACAGCAGCTGCGCACTGCCAGCGGCGCTGTCGATGCGCAGGTATGCGCCGCTGCCGTCTGCCAGTGGCAGATGGAGGGGCGGCGGCGCAGCCAGGGCAGGGCAGGCGCCTGCTGCGGCCACCGCGGTGCACAGGCCCAGCAGCCCGGTGAGAAGGTAATTCATGGCGCGGATTGTCACATGGGGGCGACGCGCTGCGCTGCGGGCGTGTCGCTTCATACCCGCTTCACCGGCACTTCATGGCCGCTCCGCCGGCGACCGCGATCCTGCACACCTCGCCTGCGCAGGACCACGCCACCAATGGAAACCGCTTCTTCCGCCTACGACTGGGATCTGGTGGTGGTCGGCGCCAGCTTTGCCGGCGCCGCCTGCGCGCTGGCGGCTGCGCAGTATGGCCTGCGTGTGTGTGTGCTCGAGCGCAAGGCCGATCCCGGTGCGCGCCTGCATACCACCGGCATCATCGTGAAGGAGGCGATCGAGCAGACCTGGCTGCGACGCGTGCCCGATGCACTGGTCCAGCGGGTGGAGCACGTGCGGATGTATGCCCCGAACCTGCGCAGCGTGCTGCTGGCAGCACCGGACTATTACTTCATGACCACCGATACGCCGAACCTGCTGCGCTGGCTGGCCAGCGAACTGCGTGCCAGCGGGGTGGCGCTGCGCCTGGGGCAGTCGTTCACCCATGCGCGGCGCGAGGGCGTGGGCTGGCAGGTGGAGGGTGTGGGGCGTGCCCGCTATCTGGTCGGTGCCGACGGCGCCACCTCGCGCGTGGCGGACCGGACCGGGCTGGGCCGGGTGCGGGACCATCTCTATGGCGTGGAGCAGGAGTTCGCCGGCGTGGTGTTGCCCGAGGCTGGTGCGCTTCACTGTTTTGCGAGCCGGCGGTTCGCGCCAGGCTACATCGGCTGGGTCGCGCAGAATCCGACCGGCGTGCAGGTCGGGCTGGCGCTGCGCCATGATCCCGCGCGTGCGCGGCAGCCGGACAGGGAGGGCTTCCTGGCGCACGTCCGCGACGCGGTGGGCCTGCCCGCGTCCGCCCAGGCCGGTGCCACCCGAGCGGGCCTGGTGCCGTGCGGGCTGCCGGACGGGCCGATCACCGCGCCCGGCGTGATCCTGACCGGCGACGCGGCCGGGATCGTCTCGCCGCTGTCGGCCGGCGGCATTCATTCCTCGTGGCGGCATGGATGGACCGTGGGCGATGCCATCGCGCTGCATCTGCGCGGGCAGGGGCCGGCACCGGAAAGCGTTGCCGCAGGCGCGGCACCGAGGTTCCGGGCCAAGCGGGTTCTGCGCTGGGCAATGGACCATCTGCAGATGGACTGGCCGCTGGACCTGGCCCTGCAGTCGGGGGCGATGCGGCGGGTGGCCGAACAGATCTACTTCCATCGACGCGGCATGCGCGTGTGAGGGCGGTCAATGGTGAACGCGGCCGTTCCACACCGGCTGAACAAGCATGTTGACGGCGTGAAGGAATCCCGACACAATAGCGCTCCTTCGACGCAGGTCGAGGGGCCGGAAGCCTCCAGCACCCCCGGGTGCGATGCAGTCGGAGCAGTCGAAAGTCTGCGGGAATAGCTCAGTTGGTAGAGCGCAACCTTGCCAAGGTTGAGGTCGCGAGTTCGAGTCTCGTTTCCCGCTCCATATTTCGACAGGGCCCCCTTGGGGCCTTGTTTTTCTCCGCGGTGGCACGCGGGCATCCCATGCGACGCCGTCGCGGCAGATGTGAAGCAACGTGTGAAAAGGCTGGTGTGTTGCTCGCGGTTTCGGTAACATACGCGCCTGATTTTGCGGGAATAGCTCAGTTGGTAGAGCGCAACCTTGCCAAGGTTGAGGTCGCGAGTTCGAGTCTCGTTTCCCGCTCCAATTATCGATCTACAGAGTTCCAAGGAAGTCTGCAGGTCCTTGAAAAAAGACGCTTCGGCGTCTTTTTTCGTTTTAGCGACGACTGCCTGAATCCCCCCGCAGCCACGAAATTCAAGTGCATTTTCAAGTGCAGCGATTCCGCGTAGCTGTCGTGGTCAACTGATCCCGGACACGACGTCAGGTTTTTTCTCGGCCTGAGCCGGAGCCGGCGCGTCATTGAACCGATGCGGTCGAATCCAAGTGTAGCGATGCATCAGATAATGACTGATGTCCCGCCGCGCTTCCTGGGCTGTCATATCGCCCACGATCGGTATCCATTCAGTTTCAATACTGCGCAGCACACGCCAGCGGCGCATCATCCCGGCAGTTTCCTCGACGACTCATGCTCTGGCGCATGCGGTAACGCCAGAGCCGTTGGCGACACTGGCGACTGCTGTACTGCGGGCCCTGGTCGGAATGGAACCGCAGCCCTTGAGGCCTGCCACGCTTCTCGCAAGCCATGTCCAACGCCTTGACCAGCAAGTCCGCGTCCGGCCACGCACCTTGAGCCGCGCGATCTGCTCGCCGTGTTCCCGCAGCACCGACACAAGACTGCGGCTGCCGGCGGCGCCGCGACTCTGCGTAAACAGTTCGTTGACTCGACTGCGCAACCGACGTCGTTCAACGTCTGGGGTGCGACGTCTGAGGCGATACTGTCCAGGCATCAGCGCTTTTGTCTGCGGACCAACACCGCTACCCCCGAGTGACCGGCAGGCGGCGATATCGCTATCGCCTCGATCAAGCACGAAAGCTGCGGCCTCGCGTTTGGATTCAGTGGAAAAGGAGGGAGAGTGTCGCGATCTTCATGGCGCCACACCACTTTTCCGGGTCAATCCTGGGAAGCGGGAGCCCCAGCCCGATTCACAGTTATGGATGAAAAGAAGCAGTATAGAAAATCGGCGCTTCCAATTTCGTCTGTCATCTGGCCGAATCTGATGCCAATTGTCATGGTTGCCTCAGTATTTCAATATCTGTCTGCTTGATTGAGTTGCTGGACTTTATTGGGATGTCATCTGACAGGGCTGTACCGATGTAGTCTCCGCTTGCGAGGCTGATGCCTGCATTCTCCTGTAATGCCTTCATCAGCTCCCATTGACCCAGAACAGGTCGCCGTGCCTGATTACTGGTTTTCCCTCCGCATAGTGTGCTGCTTATCTGCTTGGGGCAGCACTTCGCACCTGCTGTGCTGCTCTTCATGCCATCAGCAACACCGGCCTGGTCGCCTTTCGTGGTCGGAACGAGGCGCGTGTCGAACACCACCACCGGGTTTCCGTTGGCCGCACGGATCTGGCGGTTCCTTCTGCGGTTTGCAGTTCGGCAGTCACGGGGCAGGGCACGGGTGGGGGCGCGCGCCGACTCATCAGGGGAAGCGTGTGACAAGAGTTCGCGGGTGGAGGGGCGGCCTTTCGGTCTTCGTGGCGCGTTCGGACGAATGTTGCGAGCGTGAGGTCGGATGCAGGTGGACCATAGCGGACCACGGTAAAAAATTGTTGTTGCCAAGGGCTCCAAATGAGTACATAATCCTGCACATCGAAACGACGCGGTTGTATAAAACCTCAGTCATTTCAAGGAGATAGAGAGGGGATGACAGTCTCGTGTCCTGCTCCAACTCCCGACCAGGCCCCGTTCTCGGGGTCTTGTTTTATAGGGTCACCGGCCTGGTGGCAGAGTGGTCATGCAGCGGACTGCAAATCCGCGTACGCCGGTTCAATTCCGACCCAGGCCTCCATCTTGATTCAAACGATCAGCCCGCCAACAGCGGGCTTTTTGTTGTCTGCGCGCAGGGTGCTGGTTGTACGCTGAGGGGCACAACGCGTTGAACAGGAGTACTGCATGGGTGTGCTGGACATGATGGTTGCTCTGGCTGTTGCCGGCCTGTCGATGCCAGCCGGCGCGTCGGGCGGTGAGCGGCCCACGCCGCGCTACGAGATTTCCGTCGAGCGCCTGAACGTCGCCGCGGCTGCGGGGAAATCCGCAGGCGATGTGCTGTCCGACAACAACCTCAAGGCGCAGCTCGAATCACGGCTTGGCGACACCGACGTGGTGCGCGCGATTGTCGGCGACGCGGCACTGGCCGAGATGGTGGGGGCGAGCCATGTCCCCACCTGCGCGCCAGACTGTGACGAGCACGCCGTGCTGACCGTGCGCCTGATTCTGGAGGACCACAGTTCGCTCGACTTTCGCCTGCCGGTTCGCAGAACCACCGCTGACGCGCTTGAGGACACCGCACGTACCGCCAGCGGCGCGCGCATCACCCGTGGCGCGCAGTAGCCCGCGCGTTTCTTCCCGGGACCGTGTGCGCGGCGCTTTGCCGATCCTGTCGGTATGAATGCTTCAGGCAGCGCCCACTTCCCGAGGAGGGAATCGTGCAAGCATGATGGCCTGCTTGAACCTGGATATCACCCATGCCCCTGCGTGCGATTGCTTACGTCAGTGAGGCGCGTCCCAGCCTCTCCACTACCGCCCTGGAAGCGCTTGTCGAGGATGCGGCCCGCTTCAATGGCGTGGCTGGCGTCACCGGGGTGCTGCTCTACGACGGCGGGCGCTTTCTTCAGTACTTCGAAGGACCCGATGATGGGGTGTCGGCGGTGTACGAACGCGTCCTGCAGGCGCGCAGCCATGAGCACCTGGTCGAACTGGCGCGCGGGCGTGTTTCCAGCCGTGCGTTCCCCTACTGGGGCATGCGCTGGCTTGGCGTCGAACCCGCTCTGATCCGGCAGTTGAGTGCTGGTGACTGGCTCGGCTTCGCCCATCACCTGGAGCACGGGCCAGCGGTCACGGCCGGCATGGGGTTGCTGGTGCAGACGGTGGCGCCGCACGTCCCGGAGGCGCTGCTGGATCAGCACGCACGATAGCCGGCAGCCGGCACACCGCAGTTTTCGTCCTGCTCCGATGGCGGGCGTGCCGTCCGTTCATTAGCGTATCCCGGTCGGCGCACCATCCCATGCGCCGGCCTCCGGCGCGCAGTCGACTCTCCCTGGTCGTTTCCCCTCTGCGCGTGACGCCCCGCCGGGCATCGTCGTGACCGGACCTTTCACCTCGCCCCGCCGCGCCGCGGCACTGACATGACCCTGTCAACAACCCGGGCACATCATGGTGCGAGGCTGACGTGCAACTCTGAATAATTCAGGTACCTTGATGCGTACCCTGTCGCGGCCATTGACTTGGCGTGGAGAACGTGCAAGGTTGGGGTGAACCAGGGGTGAACGTACGTCTACGTCGCAATCACGCGGTTTATCGACACCACGCAGGGCAAGTCCACCGGAGGTCGTATGCAATACGGCGCACATGGCTTGGCTGAGGGAGTGCGGACCGAGCTGGAAGCCAGCTATGTCAAACATGGCTGTGGCCCGGAATTCTGGACAACATACCAGCGGGTGCTCGACCGCCTGGTACCACAAGGTACCTCGCGCACGCGGGTGACCAACGAACTGGCCCTGATCATCGAACAGCTGGGCATCGTGCGTCGCGCGCAGATGGTGCCGCCGCGCAGCCCGGGGCGTCCGCGCGCACGTTGACCACCGGCCGGGGAGTCCGGGGCACGGGGGAGCTCACCACCAGTGCCAACCGATGCACAGCAGCGCCAGCAGGCAGGTGCCGGCGGCCAGTGTGCGCGGACGCCACCAGCGGCGCCGTTGCTGTTGGGCACGGCGCGGACTTTCGTAACGGATCAGTCCCAGCGGGAACCGCCATGCCCGCATCTGCTCGTTGCAGGCGTCCACGCAGGCGCCGCAGGCGATGCAGTCGGCCTGCGGACCGGTTCGGATGTCCAGACCCATCGGACAGGCGCGCACGCATGCGGCGCAGTCCACGCAGTCGCCGAGCCGGTCCGCGCTGAAGTGGGGCATGGGACCGGCGATGTCGGCATGCGCGGCGCGGAAGGCATAGTCGCTGGCGCTGACTGGATCGAGCAGGCCCCGGCCACGTTCGATCACGCCGCCCTGGCCGGCCGGACGGGGGCCGCGCGGTTCGCCGCGGCGCGCGTCGTACCCCATGCGTGGGGTATCGGTGTCGCAGAATGCTGCCTGCACCCGCGCATAAGGGCAGAGGTGGCGACACACCTGCTCGCGCAGAAAGCCGGCATTGCCCCAGGTGGCGAGCGCATAGAACAGCACCCAGAAGCGTTCCCAGCCGCGCCATGCGGGCTGCCAGAGGGTGGCGACCAGGGTATCGATGGGCGTAAAGAACCCCACGAAGGTGATTCCGGTCCATAGCGCGACCATCACCCACAGCAGATGCCTGACGGCCCACGCAGCGGCCGGCCGGCGCACCACACGCGCGGTGGCGCGGTCGATCCAGCCGAACAGACGGCTCCAGAGCGTCTGTGGGCATCCGTACCCACACCACAGCCGGCCGCCGAGGTTGGTCAGCAGCACCAGGCCGGTCGCAAGCACCGCCAGCGCGCCCAGGACCACCCACGCATCCTGCGGCCACAGGGTCAGGCCGAACAGATCGAAGCGCCGTGCGGGGAGGTCAAGCAGCAGCGCCTGGCTGCCGTTCCAGCGCAGCCAGGGCAGGGCGTAGAAGACAGCCAGCAGCCCCAGCGACAACAGCGGACGCCAGCGGGGGGGCGCGCGCCGGCGGCCCACGGGGGGGAGCGGCGGTGCTGTGTCCACCAGGTGCAGGGGAACCCGTCGCGGCATGTTCATCCCAGTGGCAGGTCGTCGTCGTCCCGCTGCGGTGGCCGCAGCAGGAATCCGGTCAGCGTGCTGGCGGCGGCGGTGACGACCCAGAACATGAAGAAGCCGACCGAGTAACCCAGTTCGCGGCTGATCGCATGCTGCGGAAAACTGATCTGGTGCAGCTGCAGCGGGTCCACGAAGGCGAAGAACACCAGGCTGGCCAGACCGGCGGCGATGAAGCTGGGCCACAGCACGGCGCCCCAGTACTGGATCAGCCGTTGCCGGCGGGCGGGGTCGGGCGAGTCGTGCGGATCGTACATTGCAGCCCCGGTCAGGAGAGAGGGGCAGGGCGCGTCTATACTTCGCGCCACCGGAGGCCGGGGACGCCGCTGCGCGCATCCTGCAGGTGCGTCCAGCCTAGGCGCGGTGGAGGCCGGCGACATTGATCCTGATCAAGGCGTACACCTCCCCCGACCCGGAACCTGCTCCCCGTTCCAACCAGTTGGCCCCCATGCCGGAACTACCCCAAAACCCGTTGCCCGTTGCTGCGCCCGCCCTGTGCAGCGAAGCGGAGGTCACCCGCCTGGTGCATGACTTCTATGCCCGGGTGCGCGCGGAACCGCGGCTGGCGCCCGTGTTTGCCGCACGCGTGGACGACTGGGACGCGCACCTGGCCCAACTGGTGGATTTCTGGTCGGCGATGCTGCGCGGCACGCGGCGGTTCAAAGGGGCGCCGATGCCCAAGCACATGGCCATGAAGGAGCTGGACCGCGATCTGTTCGACCGCTGGCTGTGCCTGTTCCGGATCACCACGGCCGAGTGCGGCAATCCGCCCATGCAACGCCTGGCCGATGACGTGGCCGCGCGCATTGCGGACACGTTCTGGCGACGCTTCCAGATGCTGCATTGGCCGAGCCTGCCGATGCTGGGGCAGCCACGCCTGGATTGATCTGGCGCAATGCGCGCCGGTTCCGGTCTTGGCACGCTGGTGGCATGGATATGATCACGCCCGCCGCTGCCGGCCTCGCCTGGCACTTCGACCCCGAGCTGCTGCGCCGTCACGACCGGCCCGGACCGCGCTACACCTCGTATCCGGCTGCGCCGCACTTCCACGACGGCTTCGACGCCGCCGCGCTGGAAGGGGCCATCACCGCCAGCAACGTCACGGCGCGCGCGCTGTCGCTGTATGTGCATGTGCCGTACTGCACCAGCCCGTGCTTCTACTGCGGCTGCAACCGGGTGATCACCCGCGACCGCAGCAGGGGCGAGGCCTACGTCGCCCGCGTGCTGCGCGAGGCCGACCGCATTGCGCCGCTGTTCGATCCCGCGCGCGAGGTGATCCAGCTGCATCTGGGCGGCGGCACGCCCAACTTTCTCGATGCGGTCCAACTGCGCGCGCTGATCGACGGCCTGCGCAGCCGCTTCCGATTCAGCGCGTCGGCCTCTCGCGATTTCTCGATCGAGCTGGACCCGCGCTTCATCGCGCCTCCGGACATCGCCGTGCTCGCCGAGCTGGGCTTCAACCGCGCGAGCCTGGGCATCCAGGACTTCGACCCGCAGGTGCAGCAGGCGATCAACCGCGAACAGGGGGTGGCGCCGACACTGGCGATTCTGCAGGCGTGCCGCGCCTACGGCCTGCGCTCGGTCAATGTCGACCTGATCTACGGGTTGCCGCGGCAGACGCTGTCGGGCTTTGCACAGACGCTGGAGACCGTGCTGCGCGAGCGCCCGGATCGTCTGGCGGTGTACGGCTACGCGCATCTGCCGCACCTGTTCAAGGCGCAGCGGCAGATCGCCGACAGCGATCTGCCGACGCCGGAGCAGAAGCTGGCGCTGCTCGGCCTGGCGGTGCAGCGCCTGGGTGATGCCGGTTACCAGTACATCGGCATGGACCACTTCGCACTGCCCGACGAGGACCTCTCCCGCGCGCAGCGCGCTGGCCAGCTGCACCGCAACTTCATGGGCTACACCACCCACGCCGATACCGACCTGGTCGGACTGGGCGCCAGCGCCATCAGCCACATCGGCCCGCACTACAGCCAGAACCCGCGCGAGCTGCCCGCCTGGGAGCAGGCCGTGGATGCAGGACGGATACCGGTGTGGCGTGGCCTGGCGCTGGATGCCGATGATGAACTGCGCGCCGAACTGATCGGCCAGCTGATGTGCCAAGGCGAGGTGGATGGGCGCGCGGTGGCAGCGCGCTACGGCGTGGATTTCGACAGCTACTTCGCCGACGGCCTGGCCGCGCTGGCACCGCTGCAGCAGGACGGCCTGGCCGAGCACGACGCCGGCATCGTGCGTGCCACCGAACGCGGCCGGCCGCTGCTGCGGCTGCTGGCGATGTGCTTTGACCGCTACCTGGCGCGTCCCGACCAGCCGGTGCGCTACTCGCGGGCGATCTGAACGGCGCGCATTCCAAATCCGGGCGCGATCAGGCACCCTATGGCCGCGGCCCGGATGGCGAAACTGGTAGACGCATCGGACTTAAAATCCGCCGGGGGCAACTCCATGCCGGTTCGATTCCGGCTCCGGGCACCAGCCACCGACCCTCCGTCCCCCGTACGGCGGACATGACGCATCTATCCTGTCCCGTCCCCGGCGCGGTGCCGCAAGGGCGCGGACCCACCGACGCCCTGCACGGGCAACCCGATCTGCATCGGGGGGATGGTAAGGACAATGGCAATCTGGCGGTAGGCGGGCCGTGCGGCGCGTGCGGCGCATCAATGCGCCCGCATCTGCGTTCTTACGTCGGCGCCGCGCCCAGCGCGTGCAGTGCGTGCGCATATTTTTCTGTCAGGCGCTGCGCCATCGCGTCGGGCAGGTACGCCAGGCGTGCCGGGTCGCGGTTGTCGGCGATGTCGGCCAGCTTGACCTTCAATGCCAGTGGATTGGCGCGGATGGCCGCGTAGTAGGCCTCGGCCGTGATGCCGTCGCGGCGGGTCAGGCACTGGACCGCGGCCACGATCGGCGCCGGAAAGGCGTCCACCTCGTCGGCGAAGTCCGGGCAATCCTCCACCACGTCGTGCAGCCACGCCACGGCTTCGGCCTCCGGGTCGCCGTGCACCCGGGCGGCGACCCGGGCAACATGGCCAATATAGGGATGCCCGGCTTTATCGACCTGGTCGGCATGCGCACGGCGGGCAAGCGCGGCGGCACGAAGCGCGATATCGATGACGCCTTCTCCCTGTTGACCGGAACCGCATTATGCGCGGAGAACGACACCGCGCGGCAGAACGCAAACTTTACGCAGCGCCTCAAGGGCCGCATTACGCTGTGCGACACACACCATCATGGACAGGGAAACATGGCAAAGGCGACGCGTGCAGGGATGGCACTGATGGGGGCGCTGCTGGCCTGGACGGCGGCGGTGCATGCGCAATCGCCTCAGCCGCCGGTGGTGGACATGGCGCCGGTGGTGGTCTCCGGCGCGCAGCCCGGTCCTGGACTGTGGAGAGTCTCGTCCAGCGACGGACACACGCTGTGGATCCTGGGCACGGTCAGCCCGTTGCCGGCCACGCTGGAGTGGCGGTCGGACGAGGTCGATGCCGTCGTCGCCGAGGCGCAGCAGATGTTGGCCGCACCGGGCTGGACGCTGGACGCCGACATTGGTTTCTTCAAGGGGTTGACCCTGTTGCCGTCGGCGATGAAGGCCGCGCGCAGCCCGGATGGGCGTCGCCTGCAGGAGGTGTTGCCGCCCGCGCTGTACGCGCGCTGGGAAGTCCAGAAGAAGCGGTACATCGGCCGCGATGGCGGTATTGAGAAGGACCGGCCTCTGGTGGCGGCAACGGAGCTGTATGGCGCGGCGCTGAAGAAGGTCGGTCTCAAGCAGCGCTCCGTCGTCTCGGAGGTGCTGGACAAGGCAGCCAAAGCGCACGGTCACACGCCGGTCTCGACGCGGCTGGTGATCCGCATCGACGACCCGCGCCAGGCACTCAAGGACGTGCGCGCCAGCAGCCTGGACGACGTGGCGTGCTTCGAACGCACCCTGGACGTGGTGGAGAGCAAGTTGCCGATCCTGGTCGAGCGCGCGAATGCCTGGTCGGTGGGTGACATCGATGCCCTGCAGCGGATGGCCGTGCAGAGCCAGTACGGTGCCTGCGTGGACGCGGTGGAGCGCAGCGAGTTTGGCCGCCGCCGCGGCCTGACCGACCTGGACCGGCGCGCGCAGGAGAAATGGCTGGGCCATGCGCGCGATGCCCTGAAGCGCAATACCGTGACGTTCGCGGTGGTGCCGGTGTTTTCCCTGCTTGCCCCCGGTGGCTACCTGGACGAGCTGCGCCGGTCGGGGTACGAAGTGGAAAATCCCTGAGCGGATGCGACGGTTTTCTGACGCGCGGACCGGTCGGGAGTGTCGCGCCGGTCATCTATCAACGCATAAACGTTCATGGCATAGTCAGTAAAACTCCTCTGGATACTCTTTCATGCCGCTGTGTGCGATTGCGTACGTAAGTGACGCTGTCGATGGGATTCAAGCTTCCGATATAGATCAGATACTGGCGGCGGCTGGCAGCTTCAACAAGGTTGCCGGGGTGACGGGCGTGCTCATGTTCGACGGCCACCATTTTCTCCAGTATTTCGAAGGCCCGGACGACGGCGTCAATTCGGTTTACCACCGGGTGCTCAATTCGCGCGTCCACCGCAATCTGCGACAACTGCTGCACGCCCGGATTCCGGCCCGCAACTTTCCGCGCTGGACGATGGCGTCGGCGGCGATCGAGCCCGAGGTGCTGGCCAGCATCGCCGATGGTGCCTGGGCCAGGTTCGCGGTCGAGCCGCCGGCAGCGGATGGCCGCACTGTCGGATTCACCCGCCTGCTGGAACTGTGGACAGGCGTGCATGGCGAACTGGAACCTGCGGCGCTCACGTTGGGGTCGTAACACAATGATCACGGTTGCCCGTCTAAGCTGTGCCTACCAGCTGTGATCAGTCATGCGGGGTACCACCCTGGGGCTGTCTGAAAGGGTAGTAACCGCAGCTGGACCACTTTGCAGGCCGTCGTCCGTACTCTCCACGGGCGGCGGCCATTGTTTTTGGGGCGGGAGGGAATCTTTGTGGCGGGCCGGTGCACGCGCTAGTCTTGCCGGCATTGCAAAGCCCCGGGCGCCGTACCCCATGAAGTTCGTCGATTCTCCCCTGTTCCAGCCCGTTGCCGCCCTCCACCCGTCCGGAGGGAAGGCGTGAGCGCGGTGGTCACGGCCGCTACGCGCCCCGATATTGCGATCATCGGCCTGGGATATGTCGGGCTGCCGCTGACGGTGGCCTTCGGGCGCGAACTGCCGACCCTGGGATACGACATCGACCCGGTGCGGGTGGCCGAGCTGCAACGCGGACACGATCACACCCTGGAGATGGAGGCTGCCGAGCTGGCCTCGGCGGTCCACGCACGCTACACCGACCGCCCCGACGCGCTGGCCGCCTGCAACGTGTACATCGTCACCGTGCCGACCCCCATCGATGCGATGGAACAACCGGATCTGGAGCCGTTGCGCAGCGCCAGCATGCTGATTGCCGGCATGCTCAAGCGTGGCGATCTGGTCATCTACGAATCCACCGTCTACCCCGGTACGACCGAGGAGGTCTGCGTCCCGCTGCTGGAGGCCGGCTCCGGGCTGGTGTTCAACCAGGACTTCCACTGCGGGTACAGCCCCGAACGGATCAATCCTGGCGACCGCGAGCGGCGCCTGGCCGACATCCGCAAGATCACGTCCGGGTCGACGCCCGCGGTGGCGGCCGTGGTCGACGCGCTGTATGCGCGCATCATCCGCGCCGGCACCTGGCCGGCGCCGTCCATCCGCGTGGCCGAAGCCGCCAAGGTGATCGAGAACATCCAGCGCGACGTCAACATCGCGCTGGTCAACGAACTGGCGCTGATCTTCGACCGGCTCGATATCGACACGCAGGACGTGCTGGATGCGGCCGGCAGCAAATGGAACTTCCTGCCGTTCCGCCCCGGGCTGGTCGGCGGCCACTGCATCGGCGTGGACCCGTACTACCTGCTGCACAAGTCCGAAAGCGTGGGCTACCACCCCGATCTCATCCATACCGCCCGCCAGGTCAACAACCGCGTCGGCGCACACGTTGCGCAGCGGGTGCTGGCCTTGCTGGCGGGGCGGGGCCGGGCCCCGGCCCGGTCGCGCGTGCTGGTGCTGGGGGTGACGTTCAAGGAAAACTGCCCGGACCTGCGCAACAGCCGTGCGCTGGAGCTGGCGCAGACGCTGCAGGCCAGCGGTGCGCGGGTGGAGGTGCACGATCCGTGGGTGGGTCCGGCCGTGTTGGCTGATGCCGGTGTCGACTGGATCGATGCCCCGGCCCCGCACGCCTACGACGCGGTAGTGCTGGCGGTGGCGCACGCGCGCTTCCGCGCCTTCAGCGCCGAGGACGTGCGTGCGCTGCTGGCGCCCGGCGGTGTGGTGTACGACGTGAAGTCGGTGTGGCCGCGCGACGTGGTGGACGACCGGCTGTAGACTCGAAGACGTCTTTGATTCGAGGAATGCCATGCATCGGTACCTTGTCTACCTGCTCGCCATCCTGCTGTTCCCGGTCTGCCTGTGGCTGGCCGGTATCTGGCCCGCCTGGTACTGGGGCGTTGGCATCAGCGCCGTCGTGGTGGGGCTGGGGACCTGGGATCTCCTGCAGAAACGCAGCACGCTGCGACGCAACTACCCGGTGATGGCGCACTTCCGCTATGGGCTGGAATCGATCGGCCCGGAGATCCGCCAGTACTTCGTGCAGAGCGACCTGGAGGACGTGCCGTTCTCGCGGCAGCAGCGGGCGCTGATCTACCAGCGGTCCAAGAATGATATGGACGTGGTGCCCTTCGGGACGCTGCGCAGCACCTATGCGGTGGATTACGAGTGGATCAACCATTCGCTCGCGCCCACCGACATCGGCCACCACGACTTCCGCATCCTGATCGGGCCCAACTGTGCCAAGCCGTACTCGGCCAGTGTGTTCAACATCTCGGCGATGAGCTTCGGCTCGCTGTCGGCCAATGCGATCCGCGCGCTCAACGAAGGTGCGCGTCGCGGCAGTTTCTACCATGACACCGGCGAAGGCTCGATCTCGCCGTACCACCGGGAAATGGGCGGCGATCTGGTCTGGGAGATCGGCTCGGGCTACTTCGGTTGCCGCGACGATGCCGGTGGATTCAGCGAAGAGAAGTTCGTGGCCAACGCCAACCACGACCAGGTCAGGATGATCGAGATCAAGCTCTCGCAGGGCGCCAAGCCCGGCCACGGCGGCGTGCTGCCGGCGGCGAAGGTCAGCGAGGAGATCTCCATCACCCGTGGCGTGCCGATGGGGGTGGACTGCGTGTCGCCGTCCCGGCATTCGGCCTTCAACACGCCGGTGGAGCTGCTGCAGTTCGTGGCACGGCTGCGCGAGCTGTCCGGCGGCAAGCCGGTGGGGTTCAAGCTGGCCATCGGCCATCCGTGGGAATGGTTCGGCATCGCCAAGGCCATGCAGGAGACCGGCCTGCTGCCGGACTTCATCGTCGTCGATGGTGCCGAGGGTGGCACCGGCGCGGCGCCGGCCGAGTTCATCGACCATGTCGGAGTGCCGATGCACGAAGCGCTGCTGCTCGTGCACAACACCCTGGTCGGCCTGGACCTGCGCGATCGCATCCGGATCGGTGCGGCGGGCAAGGTCACCAGCGCCTTCGAGATCGCGCGCACCATCGCGCTGGGCGCGGACTGGTGCAATGCCGGGCGCGGCTTCATGTTCGCGCTGGGGTGCATCCAGTCGCTGAGCTGCCACAGCGACAAATGCCCCACCGGGATCGCCACGCAGAATCCGCACCGCTGGCGTCACCTGGACGCGGCCGACAAGGCGTCGCGGGTGCACAACTACCACGAGAACACCCTGCGCGCGCTGCGCGACCTGTTGTGTGCGGCAGGCCTGAACGATCCGTCCGAGCTGGGGCCGGAACACATCCTGCGCCGGGTATCGCCGGTCGAGATCCGCTCGCTGGCCTCGTTGTATCGCTATCTTTCGCCCGGCGAGCTGCTGCGCCGGGTGCCGGACCACGCGGTCTTCCACGACTACTGGGCCGATGCACGCAGCGATTCCTTCCAGCCGCCGGCGCGCATCCAGGCGCTGCGGTCCAGCAAGTCGCGCTGAGGGATGACCATGCAACTGCGCAGCGGTCGTGCGGACGAAGCCGATATTCTGTGGGCACTGCGCACGCGGTGCGTGCGCGAAATCTGCAGTGCGGCCTATCCACCCGAGGTGATCGCGCCGTGGGCGGCCTCGCCTCCGCCGGCGCACTACCGCGCACTGATCGGGCAGGGCGGCTGCATCGTCGCCGAGGACGCGGAGGGCCACCTGCTCGGCTACGGGGTGATCGACCAGGCCGGCAATGAGATCGATGCGTTGTTCGTCGATCCCGACCAGGGTGGGCGGGGCATCGGCCGGGCACTGATGGACGCGATGGTGGCGCTGGGCGATCCGTCGCGCCCGCTGGTGTTGTCAGCCTCGCTCAACGCTGTGCCGTTCTACCGGCGCGCGGGCTTCCAGCCGCTGCGCGAAGAGGCTTACGCGCACCCCAGCGGAGTGTCGCTCGCCTCGGTGCGCATGCAGCGCGGGTAGGGCCGTCCGGCGCTATCCCAGGTAGTCGATCACGCCGCGGCCGGCGCGCAGCCCGCTGGCGTAGCAGGCGGTCAGCAGGTAGCCGCCGGTGGGGGCTTCCCAGTCCAGCATTTCGCCGGCGCAGAAGGTGCCGGGCAGATCGCGCAGCATCAACTGCGCGTCCAGCGCCTCCAGGCGGACGCCACCGGCGGTGCTGATCACCTCGGCCAGCGGGCGCGGGCGAAGGGGCGACAACGGCAGCCGCTTGAGCGCCGCCGCGATACGCTCCGGCGGCAACTGTCCCGCCTCCTTGCCCAGCACCTCGAACAGCAGCGCCGATTTGACCCCGCCAAGACCCAGCTGGCGGCGCAGATACTCGCCGAAGCTGCGGCCCTGGCGTGGGCGCAGCAGCTTCTCCAGCACCTGCGCCTCGGTCTGCCCGGGCAGCAGGTCCAGGTGCAGCTGCACCTGCCCATCGCGGGCCAGCGCATCGCGCAGGTCGGCGGCCAGCGCATAGATCAGGCTGCCTTCGATGCCGTTGGCGGTGATCACGCACTCGCCCTGCAGGGAGCGCGGCTGACCGTGGAGGTCAATCCAGTGCGCCACCACCGGCTTCAACGGGGCACCGGCCTGGCGTTCGCTGAAGTACGCGGTCCAGTCCAGGTCGAATCCGCAGTTGGCCGGTTTCAGGGGGACGATGTCGATGCCGCGCGCGGCCATCGGCGCCGTCCAGGCGCCGTCGGAACCCAGTTGGGGCCAGCTCCCGCCCCCCATCGCCAGCACCACGGCGTCCGCCGTCACGGTGTGCGTGCCGTCCGCCGTATCGAAACACAGGTCACCGTTGGCATCCCAGCCGGTCCAGCGGTGCTGCACATGCAGACGCACGCCTTGTTCCTTGAGCCGTCGCACCCAACCCCGCAGCAGCGGCGCGGCTTTGCGATCCACCGGGAAGACCCGGCCCGAGCTGCCCACGTAGGTTTCCACGCCGAAGCCCAGCGCCCAGGCGCGCAGCGCATCGGCATCGAAGTCGGCGAGCCAGTCGCCGACTTCGGACGCGCGCTCGCGGTAGCGTGATACGAACAGGTCGTGCGGATCGGAGTGGGTCAGGTTCAAGCCGCCCTTGCCGGCGATCAGGAACTTGCGTCCCGGCGAGCCCTTGGCTTCGTACACGTCCACCTGATGCCCCGCGGCGCGCACGGTTTCAGCGGCCATCAGGCCTGCCGGCCCGCCGCCGATGATGGCTACCCGTCGCGGGGCACTGCGTTCAATGCTCATGCGCAACGGTCAGCGCGGAGTGACGTCGAGCAGTTCGACATCGAACACCAGCGAGGAGCCCGGGGCAATCGGCCCGGCGCGACGGGCGCCGTAGCCGTACTCGGCCGGAATCATCAGCGTCCGCTTGCCGCCCACCTTCATGCCGGCAAAGCCCTCGTCCCAGCCCTTGATGACCTCGCCCTTGCCGAGCGTGAAGCTGAAGGGCTCGCCGCGATCGACCGAGCTGTCGAACTTCTCGCCGTGCTTGTCGGCGGTGCGTTCGTCGTAGATCCAGCCGGTGTAGTGCACGCTGATGCGGCTGCCGGGCGTGGCCTCGGCACCGGTCCCGGGCTGGGTATCGATCTTCTGGAACTGCGCGATGCTGCCACCGGGCGGCGGGCCGGGCGGGGTGCAGCCGGCCAGCAGTGACAACATCAATGGAATGAGCAGGCGGCGCATGGCAGCTCCAGGTCAGGAAAACGGGACGCAAGGGTAGCGCATCGCCGGGCGGTATCATGGGGGCATGTCGAAACTGCTGCTCAACCTGCGCCATGTCGCGGACGATGAAATCCAGGACGTGACCGCCCTGCTGGACCAGGCGGGCATCGCCCATTACCGCACCGAGCCCAGCCCGTGGGGAATCTCATGGGGCGGCATCTGGATCCGCGACAACGAGGACCATCCGCGTGCCAAGGCCCTGATGGCCGGGTACCAGCAGGCGCGCGGCGAGCGGGTGCGTGCCGAACGCCAGGCGGCGCTGCGCGACGGCAGCGCGGAGACCTTCGCGACGCTGGCCCGTCGTCGGCCGCTGTTCGTGGTGGCGGTGCTGCTGGGCATGGTGGCGGCGGCGGCCCTGGTGCTGCTGCCGTTCATGCTGCTGCGCGGCTGAACACGGCGCGGCGCCACAGGGGCGGAGGGGGCGGTAAAATGGCGGCATGATCGCCAATACCGCCGCCTACCACTTCACTTCCATTGCCGACCCGGACGCGCTGTGTGCGACCCTGCTGGCGCGTGCCACCACCGCCGACCTGCGCGGCACCGTGCTGGTGGCGGGCGAGGGCATCAACCTGTTCCTGGCGGGCCCGGAAGCCGGCATCGACGCCTTCTACGCCGCGCTGCGCGAGGACCCGCGTTTCGCCGATCTACGCGTGAAGACCAGCTACAGCCGGATGCAGCCGTTCGCCCGGCTCAAGGCCAAGGTCAAGCCGGAGATCATCAGTTTCCGCATCGACGACGGCCAGCCGCTGGCCTATCCGCGGGCGCCGTCGGTGGACCCGGCCACGGTGCAGCGCTGGCTGCGCCAGGGCCACGACGACGCCGGCAAACCCGTGGTGATGCTGGACACCCGCAACACCCAGGAGATCGCGTACGGCACCTTCCAGGATGCGCTGGTGCTGCCGATCACCAAGTTCACCGATCTGCCGGAGGCGTTGGCGCCGCACCGTGAGGCGCTGCGTGACAGCACTGTGGTGAGCTTCTGCACCGGCGGCATCCGCTGCGAGAAGGCGGCCCTGTGGATGCGCAACGACGGCATGGACAACGTGCTGCAGCTCGACGGCGGCATTCTCGGGTACTTCGAGGCCGTGGGCGGGGAGGGCTACGAGGGCCGCTGTTTCGTGTTCGATGAGCGGGTGGCGCTGGATGCGGACCTGAAGCCGCTGGTGGACGCGCCTGCCGGTTGACGGCTGAACGCGAAAATCAGCGTCCCGCTGCCGGGCATGGCGACGGGGGGAATCGGCCCCATCTCAGGGGCATACCCTTTGATGGAACGCGTCCATGCACCTGTCGATACTTGATCTGGCCCCGGTCTGCGAAGGCAGCGATACCACGCAGGCCTTCGCCAACATGCTGGACCTGGCCCAGCACGCCGAGGGCTGGGGCTACCACCGCTACTGGCTGGCCGAGCACCACAACATGCCCGGCATTGCCAGCGCCGCCACGGCTGTGCTGATCGGCCATGTCGCCGGCGGTACCCGGCGCATCCGCGTGGGAGCCGGCGGCATCATGCTGCCCAACCATTCGCCCCTGCAGGTGGCCGAGCAGTTCGGCACGCTGGCCTCACTGTATCCGGACCGCATCGATCTCGGCCTGGGCCGCGCCCCGGGGACCGACCAGCCGACCGCCCGTGCACTGCGCCGCTACTTCGACAGCGCCGACCAGTTCCCGCAGGACGTACGCGAGCTGCTCCATTACTTCCAGCCGGCCCAGCCCGGCCAGGCCGTGCGCGCGGTTCCCGGCGCAGGCATCCCGGTGCCGGTCTGGCTGCTCGGGTCCAGCCTGTTCAGTGCGCGCCTGGCGGCGGCGATGGGGCTGCCGTTTGCGTTCGCCTCGCATTTCGCGCCGGATGCGATGGATGAGGCACTGGCGGTCTACCGCCGCGAATTCCGCCGTTCCGAGCACCTCGATGCCCCTTACGCCGTGCTGGGCCTGAACGTGGTGGCTGCCGATTCGGAGGCCGAAGCGAAGCGTCTGTTCACCACCCAGCAGCAGAGCTTCGTCAACCTGCGTCGCGGCAGGCCGGGCCTGATCCCGCCGCCGATCGACGACATCGAGGACTTCTGGCAGCCGCACGAAAAGCTCGGCGTGGAGAACGCGCTGGCCTGCGCGGTGGTGGGCGACCTGGACCAGGTGCGCGAGGGCATGGCGGCCTTCGTCGCGCGGCACAGGCCGGACGAACTGCTGCTCACCGCCAACATCTACGACCATGCCGCGCGCAGGCGTTCGTTCGGGTTGGCGATGCAGGCGCACCGCGACGGGAGTGCCACGCCGTAGGGCGTGCCCCCGCGAAGGCGGCGTGACCGGCCGGTTCACGCCGTCGTAGCCGGCAATCCGGTGTGATGGAGCTCCTTTTTGCAGGAGTCCTCCCATGCCAGAACACGACCGCCAACAGCACATCCGGCAACTGGCCGAGATGATCCGCGGCATCGACATCGCGATGTTCACCACCGTCGGTGTCGACGGCCGCCTGTACAGCCGTCCGCTGGGTACCCAGGAGGTCGAGTTCGATGGCGACCTGTGGTTCGCGACCGCGGCCGACAGCCCGAAGGTGGCCGAGATCGCACTGAATCCGCGGGTCAACGTGGCCTATGCCTCCACCTCGGGCAACACCTATGTGTCGGTGGCCGGCACCGCGCGGGTGATCGATGACCGCGCCAAGGCCGAGGAACTGTGGTCGCCGGCGATGAAGCTGTTCTTCCCCGGCGGTCCGGACGACCCGAACCTGCGCCTGATCCACGTCAGCGCCGAATCGGCCGAGTACTGGGATGGCCCGGGCGGCCTGCTGGGCAGCGCCCTGAGTTTCGTGTTGTCGGCGATGAACGACGAGCCGGGCGCGTTGTCCGACAACGGCGTGGTCGATCTGCGCTGAGCCAGGGCTGACGAGGTGGGTCCCGACCGCGGGTCGGGACACCTCAGAACCACTTGTTGAACAGCTCCACCGTGTAGCTCACCAGGTGCCCCGAGCTGAAGCCAAAGAACAGCACAGCGGCCACCGCGCCGATCCAGTTGGCCAGCATCAGCGCGCCGTCGCGCTCGAGCAGGGCCAGGGCGAACAGCAGCAGCTGGAAGCCGAACAGGTAGTTGGTGAAGGGGATCGGCAGCGACAGCATCACCCCCACCAGGATCAGCAGCAGGCCGGTGAAGGCATGGGCCGGCAGCGGCGACAGCAGGCCCGGCAGGCGCGGTTTGAGCAGCCGGTCCAGGCGGCGCAGCGCGCCGTCGATGCGGGCCAGGAAGCGGTGCATGGTGCCGCGCTTGGGGCCGCGGTTGGCGATGAAGCCCGGCAGCCAGGGCCGCCGCAGCCCGCACAGCATCTGGACCCCGATCAGCAGGATCAGCGGGCCGCTGACCGCCCCGCCAATGCCCGGGATCGGGATGAAGGCCGGCAGGATCGCCACGAACAGGAACACGCCGAACGCGCTCTGCTGCAGGTTCTGCAGGATCTGGCCCAGCCGCAGGCGCTCTTCCGGGTCGCCGTGGTCGAACATAGCCAGCAGGGTGCGGATGCCCTCGTTGCGATAGTCGGGCCGGTCCTGGTCCGGCGGAGTGGGATCAGCCGGTGAGTTCATCGGTCTCTTCTTCGGACAGCGTGCGCAGCAGCAGTTTGTCCACGCGTGCGCCATCGAGGTCGACGATCTCGATGCGCCAGCCGGCCCAGTCGAAATACTCGCCCGCGTGCGGGATGCGCCCGAAGAAATGGATGCACATGCCGGCCAGCGTGTAGTAATCGCCGTCTTCGGCATCGGGCAGTTCGGCATTGCCCATCAGTTCGCGCAGGTCCTCGATCGACAGCGACCCGTCCACCAGGTACGAGCCGTCCTCGCGGGTCACCACCAGGGCGTCTTCGTCCACGTTCTCCACCGACTGCAGCCGGCCGACCACCGCACCCATCAGGTCGCTGATGGTCACCAGGCCCTGGATCTCGCCGTACTCGTCCACCACCAGCGCCATCGACTGCTGTTCCTCGCGGAAGATCTCCAGCAGCTTCATCGCGTGGGTGGATTCGGAGACGTACAGCGGCTCGCGAAGGTGCTGGAACAGCGAGTGGTCGTCGCGCACCAGGCGCGTCACCAGGCTTTTCACCTCGAGCACGCCGACGATGTCCTGGTCGTTGTCGCGGTACACCGGGTAACGCGAGAACTCGTTCTCGCGCATGGTCGCAATGTTCTTCTCCGGGGCCGCCACGGTGTCCAGCCAGGCGATCCGGTTGCGCGGCGTCATCAGGCTGTCGGCCGTGCGGTCGCCCAGGCGCATCACCCGGTTCATCATGTCGCGCTCGTGCGCATCGATCACGCCGGCCTCGTGGCTCTCGGCCACCAGCATGCGGATTTCTTCTTCGGTCACGGAGGCCGCTTCGTCTTTGCCCAGACCAAGCACCCGCAGCACCAGCCGGGTGCTGTGCGAGAGCAGCCACACCGCCGGGAAGGCGATGCGCGACAGCCAGCCCATCGGCCAGGCGACCAGGCCGGCGATATCTTCCGAGCGGGTGATCGCGAGCCGCTTGGGCACCAGTTCACCGAAGATGAGCGTCAGGAAGGTGATCAGGGCCACTGCCAGCGCCTTGCCCACTTCGCTGGCATAGACAAACCCCGGGAACAGGCCGTGCAGCCATTGGGCGATGGCCAGGCCGATCGCCTCGCCACCGAAGACACCGGTCAGGATGCCGATCAGCGTGATGCCGATCTGGACCGTGGACAGGAAGCTCTCGGGCTTTTCAGACAGCTCCAGCGCCCGTGCGGCGCGTTTGCTGCTGGCGGCCATCTGCTTGAGCCGGCTCTTGCGCGAGGTCATGACCGACATTTCGGACATGGCGAAGAAGCCGTTGAGCAGGATCAGGGCCAGGACAATAATCAGTTCAAACACGGGCGTCGTCCCCGGTTGGTGGCAGGGAGGGCGTGTTCAAGCGATGTCGGCTACCGGGGCGCGGGAAGGCGCGGCGGTGCGGAGGGGGGTAAGGGTCGTCGTCCATAGAGTGCACCCGAAGGTGCCCGTGCATCTTAACAAAAGGCCGGGGCAGTGACGCAAACAGAGTCGTTCAGGCGGGGCCACCCTGGCGTGAAGATCGGGGGGGAGTACCCGCAATGGACATCAAACCGTCATAATTCCGCCCGGTGCCGTCCTTCCTCGACGGCGAATAGGTTTCTCAATGTTCTCTCTGCAGACCATTTTCGGCTCCGGCAAACAGTTCTACACCCTGCTGGACGAGGCTGCGCAGGCCGCCCAGGACAGCGCCAAGGCGCTGCACGCGATGCTGCGCGCGGCCGACCGCCAGCCCGCGCTGGACGCCTTCAAGCTGGCCCGCCTGCGCGAACGCGCCGCGTCGGACAAGATCAGCCAGGCGCTGGTGGACAGCTTCATGACCCCGATCGAGCGCGAGGACATCGAAGCGCTGGGCTCGGCGCTGTACAAGATTCCCAAGCAGATCGAGAAGTTCGCCGATCGCTACTCGCTGGCCACCACCCACCTGGAGCACATCGACTTCGCGCCGCGCGCGGCGATGCTTGAGCAGGCCGCCAGCGTGGTCGTGGAGATGGTCAATGACCTGCGCCACATGAATCTGGACCGGATGACCGCGCTCAACGAGAAGCTGCGATCGCTGGAGAACGAGGCCGACCGCCTGATGCTCGAGCTGTACCGCGACATCTATTCCGGCCGTCTGGACAACCTGCAGATGTTCCTGCTCAAGGAGTTCTTCGAGATCCTGGAAAAAGCCATCGACCGTTGCCGCGAGGCCGGTGTGGTGGCGTACCAGATCGTGCTGAAGAACAGCTGACGGACGCCACAGCATGCTGACCCTTGTCCTGGTGGTGATCCTGGCCGCGCTCGTCTTCGAGTTCATCAACGGCTTCCACGACACCGCCAACTCCATCGCCACCGTAGTGGCGACCAAAGTGCTCTCGCCCGGCTGGGCGGTGATGCTCGCGGCGTTCATGAACCTCATCGGCGCCCTGACCGGCACCGCCGTGGCGCTGACCATCGCCTCGGGCCTGCTCAACACCAACGTGGTGGAGGTGACCCCGCAGGTGATCCTGTGCGCCCTGCTGGGTGGCATCATCTGGAACCTGATCACCTGGTGGAAAGGCCTGCCGTCGTCGTCCTCGCACGCGCTGATCGGCGGCCTGTGCGGTGCCGGCCTGGCCGCGGCCCACAACAACTGGGACGCCCTGATCTGGTCCGAGCGGATCGGCACCTGGGCCCAGAACAAGGGCCTGCTGTGGAAGGTGTTCCTGCCGATGATCACCTCGCCGATCGCTGGCTTCCTGCTCGGCATCGTGGTGATGCTGCTGCTGTGGGCGATCATCGCGGGCATGGCCAAGGTCGGCGGCTGGCTCGGGCGCATGGCCCGTCCGCGCATCGTCAATGCCTTCTTCGGCAAGGCGCAGATCGTGTCGGCGGCCTACATGGGCTTCGCCCACGGCCACAACGACGCGCAGAAGACGATGGGCATCATCGCCATGACCCTGATCGGCGCCGAGGCGACCGGTGCGCTGAACGACCTGCCGTCCTGGCTGGCCTTCATGCACCCGGACGCGCACGCCGGTGACGGCATCGCGATGTGGATCGTGCTGACCTGTGCGGTGGTGATGGCCGCCGGTACCGCCTCGGGCGGCTGGAAGATCATCAAGACCCTGGGGCACAAGATGGTCAAGCTGCATCCGATCCACGGTTTCGCCGCGGAAACCAGCTCGGCCACCATTCTGACCCTGGCCGCGCATTTCGGCATGCCGGTGTCGACCACGCACAGCATTTCCACCGCGATCATGGGCGTGGGCTACGCCAAGAACCCGCGTTCGCTGCGTTTCGGTGTGATCGAGCGCATCGTGTGGGCCTGGATCCTGACCATTCCGGCGGCAGGCGGCTGTGCCTACCTGATCCTGAAACTGTTCGAGCTGGTCGGCTGGGCGTAAGCGCCGGGCCCTGCCTGGCTGGAAGGGAAAGCCCGCCGACCGGCGGGCTTTTTCGTGCGCGTCAGGCTGCGCGGTCGCGTGCCAGCAGGCCGTACAGCGCCGAATCGGACAGCTCGCCTGCGATGCACCAGCGTTCGCGCAGCAGGCCTTCGCGTTGGAACCCGATCCGCTCCAGCACCGTCGCCGATGCGGCATTGCGCGGATCGATCTCCGCTTCGAGCCGGCGCAGGCCGCGTTCGTCGAACAGGTAGGTCGCCAGCCGCGTCAGCGCCTCGCGCATGTACCCCTTGCCCTGGACCTGCGGGGCCAGGTTGTAGCCGATCTCGGCGCGGCCGGATGCGGCGTCGATCGCGAATACCACACAGATGCCCAGCAGCGGCCCGTGCGCGCTGTCGCGGATGGCCAGTTTGAGCTGCGTGCCGACCGCCATCGCGGCGAGGTCGTCGGCAATCTGCGCCTGCGCCTGGGCGAGGTCCGTCCACGGCGCGTGGTTCCAGTAGCGCATCACGTCGGGATCAGACTGGATCGCGAACAGGGCAGGGGCGTCGTCCGCGCGGATCGGGCTCAATACCAGGCGGGCGCTGTCCAGGCGCAAGGTCGAATCGAAATGCATGTGGGCTCCACCAGACGAGGGACCGCCACGCTACCCGATCGCCCGGCGCGGAGGATGAAGGGGCGATGTCCGGGCCCGTCCCACAACGAAACAGCCCGCCGGACGGCGGGCTGTTCCAGGGGGCGTGCTGTCGGATCAGGCGTCCAGCGAAGCCAGGTCGCCCTTGTTCTCCAGCCACTGCTTGCGGTCGCCGGCGCGCTTCTTGGCCAGCAGCATGTCCATCAGCGAGTGGGTCTGCTCGCCATCGTCGATGGTCAGCTGCACCAGGCGGCGCGTATCGGGGTGGATGGTGGACTCGCGCAGCTGCTGCGGGTTCATTTCGCCCAGGCCCTTGAAGCGGGTCACGCTGACCTGGCCCTTGATCTTCTCGCGTTCGATCTTGTCCAGCAGGGTGCGCTTTTCTTCCTCGTCCAGCGCGTAGAACACCTGCTTGCCCACGTCCACGCGGAACAGCGGCGGCATCGCCACGAATACATGGCCGGCATCGACCAGAGCCGGGAAATGCTTGAGGAACAGCGCGGTCAGCAGGGTGGCGATATGCAGGCCGTCGGAGTCGGCATCGGCCAGCACCACCACCTTGCCGTAGCGCAGGCCGCTGATGTCGTCCTTGCCCGGGTCGCAGCCGATCGCGATGGCCAGGTTGTGCACTTCCTCGGAGGCCAGCACGCTGCCGGAGGAGACTTCCCAGGTGTTCAGGATCTTGCCGCGCAGCGGCATGATCGCCTGGAAGTCCTTGTCGCGCGCCTGCTTGGCGCTGCCGCCTGCCGAGTCGCCTTCGACCAGGAACAGTTCGGTGCGCGACAGGTCCTGGCTGATGCAGTCGGCCAGCTTGCCGGGCAGGGCGGGGCCCTGGGTGACCTTCTTGCGGGTGACCAGCTTCTCGGTCTTCAGGCGCGCGCTGGCGCGCTCGATGGCCAGTTGGGCGATCTTCTCGCCGATGTCCACGTTCTGGTTGAGCAGCAGGCTGAAAGCGTCATGCGCGGCACCTTCGACGAAGCCGGCGGCCTGGCGCGAGGACAGGCGTTCCTTGGTCTGGCCGCTGAACTGCGGATCGGTCATCTTCAGCGAGAGCACGAACGACACGCGGTCCCAGACGTCTTCCGGGGCCAGCTTGACGCCACGCGGCAGCAGGTTGCGGAAGTCGCAGAACTCGCGCAGCGCCTCGGTCAGGCCGGTGCGCAGGCCATTGGCGTGGGTGCCGTGCTGGGCCGTCGGGATCAGGTTGACGTAGCTCTCCTGCACCAGCTCGCCTTCCGGCAGCCAGGCCACGGCCCAGTCCACCACCTCGGTGTCCTTCTTCAACTGGCCCACGAACAGGTCGGCCGGCAGCATCTCGCGCTCGCCCAGCTCGGCCTTCAGGTAGTCGCTCAGGCCATCCTCGTAATACCAGGTGTCCTGCTCGTCGGTGGCCTCGTCGCGCAGTTTGACGGTCAGGCCGGGGCACAGCACCGCCTTGGCGCGCAGCAGGTGGCGCAGGGCACGCAGGTTGTACTTGGGCGTATCGAAGTACTTCGGGTCGGCCCAGAAGCGCACCCGCGTACCGGTGTTCTTCCGGCCGACGCTGCCGACCACTTCCAGCGGGGTGGCGCGGTCGCCGTTGCGGAACGTGATGCGGTGTTCGCTGCCATCGCGCTTGATGTGCACTTCCACCAGGGTGGACAGCGCGTTGACCACGCTGACGCCAACGCCGTGCAGGCCGCCGGAGAAGGTGTAGTTCTTGTTGTTGAACTTGCCGCCGGCATGCAGCCGGGTCAGGATCAGTTCGACGCCGGGGATCTTCTCCTCCGGATGGATGTCCACGGGCATGCCGCGGCCGTCATCGCTGACCTCGCAGCTGCCGTCCTTGAACAGGGTGACCTCGACCGTGCGGGCATGGCCAGCCAGCGCCTCGTCCACGGCATTGTCGATGACTTCCTGCGCCAGGTGGTTCGGGCGCGCGGTGTCGGTATACATGCCTGGGCGGCGCTTGACCGGGTCCAGGCCGGACAGGACTTCAATATCGGCGGCGTTATAGCGGGCGTTCATCTGTCTTCATAAAGCGCAAAGCGACGGCGAAGTTTGCGGTCTGGACGGCTTTTTTGCACGCCGCACGTTCAGGGGGCGGCCGACCGGGGCGCGATAGACTGTGCAGGCTGGAACCGGACCCCCGGCGCCCGCACCCAAGCCGATACCGCGAGGAGCACCCATGAAGAAGTTGCTGACCATCGTTGCCATTGCCGCCGCCGTCGTGGCCGTGCCGCTGGCGCTGGCCCAGAACGCCGGACAGGGCCAGCCCGCGCCGCAGCAGGGCGAACAGGCCGACAAGGCGCAGGCCGAGGCCGAGGCCAAGGCCAAGCGCCGGGCCGCTGCCACCGCCGAGATGAAGGCCAGGGGCGAACAGGCCCCGCAGAAGGAAGAGGAAGAGGAAGCGAGAAAGAAGCGCTGACCCATTCCGGGCCGACACAGGCGCCCCGGCATTGCCGGGGCGTCTTTTTTTTGTGAAGGCGGGCACCCGGGCCTTGGGCTTGGGGCCTCCAATCTGTAAACTATGGCTTTCCGGGAGCAGTGCGTGTCATCCATCAGCGAATGGACTGGCCTGATCGTGCGCGATCGCCAGCAGGGTAGGCAGGAGGTGACGGTCCGCACGGCGACCGGCACGGCCCTCCCGACCTCGCCGACCGGACCCCGAACCGTTCCCCCGATCCTGCCCCCGGCGCGTGTCGTTTCCGCAGCCTGCGGCTGGATCTCTCCGTCTTTCCCCTTTGCGTCGTCCGTCGCCCTGCGCGCCGGCGTCGTTTCCCCCTTCCTGACAGGACACCCCCAGCCATGACTCCCTTGATCTTCGTAACCGGCGGCGTAGTGTCCTCGCTCGGCAAAGGCATTGCCGCCGCGTCGCTCGCCTCCATCCTTGAAGCCCGTGGCCTGCGGGTCACCATGATGAAGCTCGATCCGTACATCAACGTCGATCCGGGCACGATGAGCCCGTTCCAGCACGGTGAGGTGTATGTCACCGACGACGGTGCCGAGACCGATCTGGACCTGGGCCATTACGAGCGCTTCGTCCGCACCCGCCTGAGCCGCAAGAATTCGGTCACCACCGGCCGCATCTACGAGAACGTGATCCGCAAGGAGCGCCGTGGCGACTACCTGGGCGCCACCGTCCAGGTCATCCCGCACATCACCGATGAGATCCGCCGTTGCATGGATGAAGCCACCGAAGGCTTCGACGTGGCCCTGGTCGAGATCGGCGGCACCGTCGGCGACATTGAATCGCTGCCGTTCCTCGAGGCGATCCGCCAGGTGCGTACCGAGCGTGGCCCGGAAAAGGCGCTCTTCATGCACCTCACCCTGGTGCCGTACATCGCCGCCGCCGGCGAGCTGAAGACCAAGCCCACCCAGCATTCGGTGAAGGAACTGCGTTCGATCGGCATCCAGCCGGACGTGCTGCTGTGCCGCTCCGAGCAGGTGGTGCCGGAGTCCGAGCGCCGCAAGATCGCCCAGTTCACCAACGTCTCCGAACGGGCGGTGATCAGCGTGCCGGACGTGGATGTGCTGTACCGCATCCCGATGGGCCTGCACGAGCAGGGGCTGGACGAGATCGTCATCAACCAGTTCAAGCTCGGCGACAAGGCCGGTCCGGCCGACCTCTCCGAGTGGGAGGCCGCCGTGGATGCCACGCTGCATCCGCTCGATGAAGTCACCATCGCCGTGGTCGGCAAGTACGTGGACCACCAGGACGCCTACAAGTCCGTGGGCGAGGCGCTCAAGCACGGCGGCCTGCGCCAGCGCACCAAGGTCAACCTGAAGTGGCTGGAAGCGCAGGACCTGGAAGGCACCGACATGGGCGCCCTGAAGGACGTCGACGGCATCCTGGTCCCGGGCGGTTTCGGTGACCGTGGCTTTGAAGGCAAGGTGCTCACCTCGCAGTTCGCCCGCGAGCAGAACGTTCCGTACTTCGGCATCTGCTACGGCATGCAGGCCGCCGTGGTCGATTTCGCCCGTCACGTGGCCGGGCTGGAGGGCGCCAACAGCACCGAGAACGACCGCCAGTCGCCGAACCCGGTGATCGGCCTGATCACTGAATGGCGTACCGCCACCGGCGATGTCGAGAAGCGCGACGAGCGCTCCGACCTCGGTGGCACCATGCGCCTGGGCCTGCAGGAGCAGCGCCTGAAGCCGGGCACGCTGGCCCGCGAGCTGTATGGCAGGGACGTGGTGTCCGAGCGTCATCGCCACCGTTACGAGTTCAACAACCGCTACCGGACCCAGCTGGAGGACGCCGGCCTGGTGATCGCCGGCAAGTCGATGGACGACACCCTGGTTGAAGTGATCGAACTGCCGCGCGACCAGCATCCGTGGTTCCTGGCCTGCCAGGCGCATCCGGAATTCCTGTCCACCCCGCGCGATGGCCACCCGCTGTTCATCGGCTTCATCCGCGCCGCGCGTGAGCGCAAGGCCGGCGGCGCCCCGCTGCAGGCATGACGATGGACCCGTGGGCGGCGCTGGAAGCGCGCCGCCAGCGGCGGCACTGGCATGCCTGGCCGTGGGGCTGGGCGGCGCTCGTGCTGGGCGTCGGTGCGTGGGGCTGCGCCTTCATGCTGACCATCCTGGTGATGGCCAGCGTGGGCATGCCCGGCGACGGCAGCCACGCCATGCAGGCCACGCAGCCGTACCTGCTGTTCACTCTGGCGCTGTCGGCGGCGGTGGTGCTGGCCGCGCTGGTCTCCATCGTGCTGTCGTTCCGGCTACGCCGCCAGCGGGCCGGTGGCGCGGTGGGGTTGGCGTTGCTCGCGCTGCTGGCGGCGGTTCTGCTGCTGCCCGCGCTGCTGGCGCGCACCGCGTCCACGCAGGTGCTGATCGGTGACAGCACGCCGATTTGGCAAGCGGGGGGCGGGCAGGGATAATCACGCGGCACGTTTTCGGCGCTGTCCTTTGGCGTTTCCCCTTTCTGACTGGTAACCGGCCCGCTATGACCACGATCCGCAGCATCCACGCCCGTGAAATCCTCGACAGCCGTGGCAATCCCACGCTGGAAGCCGACGTTGTCCTGGAGGACGGTTCGTTCGGCCGCGCCGCGGTTCCGTCGGGCGCCTCGACCGGCACCAAGGAGGCGGTGGAACTGCGTGACGGCGACAAGACCCGTTACCTGGGCAAGGGCGTGCGCAACGCCGTGTCCAACGTCAACACCACCATCGCCACCGCGCTGAAGGGCTTCGATGCCGCCGACCAGGAAGCCCTGGACCGTCGCCTGATCGACCTGGACGGCACCGAAAACAAGGGGCGTCTCGGTGCCAATGCGCTGCTCGCCGTGTCGATGGCCAATGCCCACGCCGCTGCGGCGTCCAGGAAGCAGGCGCTGTGGCAGTACCTGGCGCAGGGCCGTGACGTGACCCTGCCGGTGCCGATGATGAACATCATCAACGGCGGCGCGCATGCGGACAACAACGTGGACTTCCAGGAGTTCATGGTGCTGCCGGTCGGTTTCCCCTCGTTCTCCGAAGCGCTGCGCGCCGGCACGGAAATCTTCCATTCGCTCAAGTCGGTGCTCAAGGGCCACGGCCTGAGCACGGCGGTCGGCGACGAAGGCGGTTTCGCCCCGGACTTCCGCAGCAACGTCGAAGCGCTGGACACCATCCTCGAAGCGATCGGCAAGGCCGGCTATACCGCCGGTGAAGATGTGCTGCTGGGCCTGGACGTGGCCTCCAGCGAGTTCTACGAGAACGGCAAGTACAACCTGGTCGGCGAGAACAAGCGCCTGACCTCCGATCAGTTCGTCGACTTCCTGGCCGACTGGGCCGCGCAGTACCCGATCATCACCATCGAAGACGGCCTGGCCGAGAACGACTGGGCGGGCTGGAAGCTGCTGACCGACCGCATCGGCAGCAAGGTGCAGCTGGTGGGCGACGATCTGTTCGTGACCAACCCGAAGATCTTCAAGGAAGGCATCGAATCCGGCACGGCCAACGCGATCCTGATCAAGGTCAACCAGATCGGCACCCTGACCGAAACCCTGGAAGCCATCGCAATGGCGCACAGCGCCAACTACGCGGCGGTTGTGTCGCACCGTTCGGGCGAAACCGAAGACACCACCATCGCCGACATCGCCGTGGCCACCACCGCCACCCAGATCAAGACGGGCTCGCTGTGCCGCAGCGATCGCGTGGCCAAGTACAACCAGCTGCTGCGCATCGAGGAAGCTCTTGGTGCCGGCGCGCGTTACGCCGGTCGCGACGCGTTCGTGTCGCTGAAGCGCTGATCCCATGCGCGACTGGCGCTGGCTCCTGCTGGTGCTCGCGGTACTGCTGGCATGGCTGCAGTACCGCTTCTGGTTCGGCCCGGGCAATTCGGGGGAAGTGATGACGCTCGAAGCCCAGGTCGAATCCCAGAGGCGCGACAATGCCGGCCTGCAGCAGCGCAACGACGCGCTGGCTGCCGAGGTCAAGGACCTCAAGGAAGGCGAGGCGGCCATCGAAGAGCGTGCGCGCAGCGAACTGGGCATGATCAAGCCTGGTGAAAAGTTCTACCGTGTGGTCGAAGACGCCCCGGTTGCGCCACCGCGCGCACCCACGGTGGTGGCCGACCCGGACGCCCCGCATCAGGAAATACCCTGATGGGCACCGTATGGGCAGTGGTTCCCGCCGCCGGGCGCGGCACGCGCTTCGGCGGCGCCACCCCCAAGCAGTATCTGCTGGCGGGTGATCGCGTCCTGCTGGCGCATACCCTGGAGGCGCTGTTGTCGCATCCGGTGGTCGCCGGGGTGATGGTGGTGATCGCCGACCGGGACCAGGACTGGCCCGGTTGGACCTCGCTTGCCGACAAACCGATCCTGACCTGCGTGGGCGGCGCCACCCGTGCCGGCTCGGTGCTGGCCGGCCTGCAGGCGCTGCCCGACAGCGTGCGCGCCGACGATTTCGTGCTGGTCCATGACGCCGCGCGTCCCAACCTGGCCGCGGCCGATCTGGGCCGGCTGCTGGAAGTAGGCCGCAACGATCCGGTCGGTGCGATTCTGGCCGCACCGGTACGCGACACCCTCAAACGGGCCGGCGATGACGGTGGCATCGATGCCACCGAGCCGCGGGCGCGCCTGTGGCGCGCCCTGACCCCGCAGCTGTTCCGCCGCCATCAGTTGGCGCGCGCGCTGCAGGAGGCCGCCGATGCCGGCATCGAGGTCACCGACGAGGCGATGGCGATGGAGCGGCAGGGCCTGCGTCCGTTGCTGGTGGAAGGCAACGAAGACAACTTCAAAGTCACCACCCCGTCGGATCTGTCCCGTTTCGAATTCGTGTTGTCGCGTCGCGGAATCTGATTCCGCACGCAGCTTTCATCTTGCCAAGCCGGGCATAGCCCGGCGCTACTGTCAGGTTCACGCCATGAACACCCCGTTTCCTCCCGTCCGCATCGGACAGGGCTATGACGTCCACGCCTTCGGCGCGGGCGACCACATCATGCTTGGCGGCGTCCGCGTGCCGCACACCAGCGGCGTGCTCGCGCACAGCGACGGCGATGTGATCCTGCATGCGCTGTGCGACGCCATGCTGGGCGCGCTGGCATTGGGCGATATCGGCCAGCACTTCCCGCCGTCGGACATGCGCTGGAAGGATGCCGACAGCAGCCGCTTCCTGGATCACTGCAACAGCCTGCTGCGCGAGCGCGGCTGGCAGGTTGGCAACACCGACATCACCGTGATCTGCGAACGGCCCAAGGTCGGCCCGCATGCGCTGGCCATGCGTGAACGCATCGCCGGCCTGCTCGGGATCGCGCTGGATGCGGTCAGCGTCAAGGCCACCACCTCCGAGCAGCTCGGCTTCACCGGGCGCGGTGAAGGCATCGCCGCCCAGGCTGCCGTGCTGCTGGTGGCGCTGTGATTCCGTTGCCGTTGGCGTTCGGCGCGCCCTTGTTGACCGCGAACATCCGGACCACGCCCGAAGACTTCCAGGTCGACGAGCTGCCGGCGTTCGAGCCCAGCGGGGAGGGCGAGCACCTGCTGCTCACCCTGCGCAAGCGCGGTGCCAATACCGTGCACGTGGCCAAGGTGCTGGCCCGTTGGGCCGGGCTGCCGGACATGGCGGTCAGCTACGCCGGCATGAAGGATCGCCATGCGGTCACCACCCAGCGCTTCAGCGTGCACCTGCCCAAGCGCGTCGCGCCGGATCCGGCGCTGCTGGCTTCCGATGAGATCGAGGTCGTCGACGCGACCTGGCACAACCGCAAACTGCAGCGCGGCGCGCTCGCCGGCAACCGCTTCAGGCTGGTGCTGCGTGAGGTGCAGGGCGATGCGGCGGCCATCGACGAGCGGCTGTCGCTGATCGCCGCGCGCGGGCTGCCGAACTGGTTCGGTGAACAGCGCTTCGGTCGTGACGGTGGCAACGTGCCGGCGGCACTGGCGATGTTCGGTGGGCGTCGCATGCGTCCGGACCAGCGCTCACTGCTGCTGTCCGCCGCGCGCTCGGCCCTGTTCAACCAGGTACTGGCCGAGCGCGTCGCACAGGGCAACTGGGATGCGCCGCTGGATGGCGAGGTGTGGATGCTGGACGGCAGTCGCAGCGTATTCGGACCCGAACCGTTCACCGACCTGCTGGCTGATCGTCTGGCCCGTTTCGACATCCATCCCAGCGGCCCCTTGTGGGGCGAAGGCGAACTGCGCAGCAGCGGCGCCGCGGCCACGCTGGAGCTGGCCGCGGTCGCCGACGAACAGTCCCTTGCCCTGCGTGCCGGCCTGGAAGGCGCGCGCCTCAAGCAGGAGCGTCGCGCGCTGCGCCTGCGCCCGGCCATGCTGCAGCATCGCTGGCTGCAGCCGGACGTACTGGAGCTGAGCTTTGCCCTGCCGCCGGGCTGCTATGCCACGGCCGTCCTGCACGAACTCGGCCCGGTGCACGATGCCAGCCAGGCCGACGCCCCGTAGCGCCGGGCGCTGCCCGGCTAGCGGTTGCTCAGCAGCACCAGCACCGCGCCGGTGCCCCCCTGTCCGGCGGGGGCGGAATGAAACGCCAGCACATCGTTGCGCAGGCGCAGCAGGCGATCGACCAGGTTCTTGAGTACCGGCGCACCGCCGTCGGACTGCAGCCCCTTCCCGTGGATGATGCGCACGCAGCCATAGTCGTGCGCATGCGCTTCCTGCAGGAACTGGCGCAGCATCGCGTCGGCCTGGGCAACGGTGGCGCCGTGCAGGTCCAGCTCGTCCTGGACGGAATACTGGCCGCGCTTGAGCCGCTGGAACATGCGCGCGGGCAGGGTGTCGCGCCGGTAGCTGGCGGTATCGCCGGCCTCCAGCGGGTTGCTGTCGCGCAGCAGCCGGGCAAACTCGCCGCGCGCCGCCTGGTCATCCTGCTCGGCCATGCGCGCGCGCGGTTTCGGCCGCGGCGTGGCGGGCGGCGGCGCGGCCGGCTTCTTCAGCGGTGTGACCGCCCCGATCGCCGAGCGGAACAGCGCCGCCGGATCTTCGTCTTCAGGATGTGACATGCGTACAGCGTAATGCGAGGCGATGGCCGCTGCCTACCGTCTGCGGGGTAGGACGATCTGCCCGCATGCGGCACAATAGCTGACGCACTTGCGCGGTCGATGCTCCCCGCACGGATGAGCATCGACCCCGCCAACGCTGGAAAGTGATGGAATCGAAGTCTTGAAAAATCAAGCGGTTAAATCGCAGATGCGGATCCTGGTCAGCAATGACGACGGTGTCGATGCCCCGGGCATCCGGATGCTTGCCACGGTGCTGCGCGAGGCCGGCCATGAAGTGATGGTGGTCGCCCCCGACCGTGATCGCTCGGGGGCCAGCAACTCGCTCACCCTGGACCTGCCGATCCGGCTCAAGCGCATCGACCACTACACCTGTTCGGTCGCCGGGACGCCCACCGACTGCGTTCACCTGGCACTGACCGGGCTGCTCGAGTACGAGCCGGACATCGTGGTGTCGGGCATCAACAACGCCGCCAACCTGGGCGATGACGTCATCTATTCCGGCACGGTCTCGGCGGCGATGGAAGGGCGCTTTCTCGGTCTGCCGGCGGTGGCGGTGTCGCTGGTGACGCACAACCACGAGGCGCGCAATTTCGAGACCGCCGCGCGCGCCGCGGTGGCGATCGTGGCGCGGCTCAAGGCCGATCCACTGCCCGCCGACACCATTCTCAACGTCAACGTCCCGGACCTGCCGTGGGACCAGGTGCGCGGCTTTGAAGTCAGCCGCCTGGGCAACCGCCACCGCGCCGAAGGCTGCATTCCACAGCGCGATCCGCGCGGCAACGAGGTGTACTGGATCGGCCCGGCCGGTCGCGAACAGGATTCCGGTCCCGGCACCGACTTCCACGCCGTGCGCAACGGCTTCATCTCGATCACGCCGATCCAGGTGGACCTGACCCGGTATCAGGCGCTGGAGAAAGTCGCCAGCTGGGTGGGCGGGCTCACCGCCGTCCTGGATCGCCCGGCATGACCCAGCGCCTGCGCCTGCAGCCTGAAGCGGTCGGCATCGGCATGACGTCCCAGCGCGTGCGCGACCGGCTGGTCGACCGCCTGCGTGACGCCGGCATCGCCGACGAGGTCACGCTCAACGCGATCCGCGTCGTGCCCCGCCATCTGTTCATCGATGAGGCACTGGCATCGCGCGCCTACGAAGACACCGCATTGCCGATCGGCCACGGCCAGACCATCTCCCAGCCCTGGGTGGTGGCCCGCATGACCGAAGCGGTGCTGCAGTCCGCGCCCAGAAAAGTGCTGGAAGTCGGCACCGGCTCGGGTTACCAGGCCGCTGTACTCGGTGCGGTGGGTCTGGAGGTCTACACCGTCGAGCGCATCGGCGACCTGCTGCGGCAGGCGCGCAAGCGCTTCCGGGCGCTGGGCATGAACATCCGCAGCAAGCACGACGATGGTCGCGCGGGCTGGGCCGAGCACGGGCCGTACGACGCCATCGTGGTCACCGCGGCCGCCCCGGCGCTGGTGGATGCGCTGGTCGAGCAACTGGCCGTGGGCGGTCGCCTGGTGGCGCCGGTGGGCGGGCCCGGCGCGCAGTCGCTGGTGCAGCTCACCCGTCGCGACGACGGCAGTGTTGAACACCAGGTATTGGCGCCGGTCACGTTCGTGCCGCTGCTGTCTGGCATGCTGGATTGATTCCAAGGAGCGTTGCGTCATGAAGATCTTTGGCCCGCTGTACGAGCGGGCGATGAAGTGGGCGGCGCATGAGCGTGCACCCACGTATCTCACGGTACTGAGCTTCATCGAGGCGATCATCTTCCCGGTGATGCCCGAGGTGATGCTTGCGCCGATGTGCGTGGCCCAGCCCAAACGTGGCTGGTGGTTCGCCACGCTCAGCCTGGCTGGCTCGATGGCCGGTGCGCTGGTGGGTTACGCGCTCGGGCATTACGCGTTCGAGGCGCTCAAGCCGGTGTTCGCCGCGTTGGGCATGCTGTCGAGCATCGAAGGCGGCATCGCGGTGGTGCAGGCCAAGATGGCCGAATCGCCGTGGGCGGTGTTCACCTTCCTGGTGCTCGGCGGGTTCATGCCGATTCCGATGAAGGTCTTCACGTGGGCTTCGGGTATTGTCGGCGTGCCGTTGCCGCAGTACTTCCTGAGCATGCTGATCGGGCGGGGCAAGCGGGTGTATGTCCTGGCGGCTGTCATCCGCATCGGCGGTCCGCGCGCGGAAGCCGCGCTGCGGCGTTGGATCGAACCGCTGGGCTGGGTCGCGACCGTGCTGGTGGTGGGCTTGGTTGCCTGGCTTGTATGGAGGTCGAAGTTCGCATGAGTGTTGATCGTATGAGCAAGGGAGCGCGCGCCGGCGCGCTGCTGCTGGTGGTGTCCGCGTTGAGCGCCTGTGGCACCGCCACCGTGGTGCGCCCCTCGGGCAGCGGCGGCACCACCGCACATCCCACGCCGCAGAGATCGGTGGCCAAGCCGGGACAGACGGCAGTGATCCGCCGGGGCGACACGCTGTACGCGCTGGCCCGCATCCACAACATCACCCCGCGTGACCTGGCGGCGTGGAACGGGCTGTCCGAGCCGTACACGATCTACCCTGGGCAGACGCTCCGGCTGTACCCCGGTGGCAGCGGCAGCCGTGCACCGACCACCGTCGTGACGGCGCCGCGCCCGGGCACCGCCCCGACGCCGGCCCCCGCGCCGGCGCCGACCACGGCGATCAGGAGCAACATCAGCTGGCGCTGGCCGGCCGATGGCGCGATCGTCGGCAAGTTCGTCGCCGGCGAGGCGACCAAGCAGGGCGTTGACATCGCCGGCAGCAGCGGCCAGCCCGTGCGCGCAACCGCCGGCGGCGTGGTGGTGTACTCCGGCGCCGGCCTGGTCGGCTTCGGTGAGCTGATCATCATCAAGCACAGCGACCAGTGGCTGTCGGCCTATGGTCACAACCGCAAGCGCCTCGTCAACGAAGGCCAGAGCGTCAAGGCAGGGGAGCAGATTGCCGAGATGGGCCGCACGGGTGCCCCGCGCGACATGCTGCACTTTGAGATCCGTTACAACGGCAAGCCGGTCGACCCGCTGCTGTACCTGCCGCCGAAGTAACCGCCGCGCCGAGCGCGGCAACCCCCGGTAGCGCCGACCGATGGTCGGCTGGCCGCGCGCAGCGCGGCAATGATCGACAACGGCCAACGAGGCCGTCCGCATCCTCGCCAACAAAAAAGGCCGCCTGGCGGCGGCCTTTCCTGAACGGATTCCAGCAGGTTCAGCCGGTCAGGATGAATGCGGCCGCCACCTTCCGACCCTCGCTGGCGAGGATGTTGAAAGTGCGCGCGGCAGCCGGGTTGTTCATCACTTCCAGGCCGATACCGCGGGTCAGGCAGGCCGCCATCACCGCTGCTGGCGGGAACACCTGCGTGTCCCCGGTGCCCAGCACCACCAGCGCAGGATTCAACGCCAGCACCGGCTGCAGGTGGTCGGGGGTCAGTTCGGCGATGGTGGCCACCGGCCACGCCTCGATCAGCGTGTCCGGCGCCAGGATGAAACTGGAGGCCAGCGTCCGCTCGTTCACTTTCGCCGTACGGCCGTCGGCGGCACGCAGGGCGTAGGCGTAGTCGGGGATTTCGTGGCTCAGCTGCATGGGGTCTTCCGGAATCAGCCGCGCGGCAGGACGATCTGACGCTGTTCCTTGCTCGGGCGGTACAGCACGGCCACGTGGCCGATGCGCTGCACCAGGGCACTGCCGGAGGCCGCGGCCAGCTCGGCAATCATGGCGTCACGGGCCTCGCGGTCCTCGGCGGACACTTTGACTTTGACCAGTTCGTGGCGTTCCAGGACTTCGTCCAGTTCGGCCAGGAAGGCCGGCGTGACCCCCTTGCCGCCGATCTGCAGCAGGGCTTTCAGATCATGGGCGTGGCCGCGGAGGAAGCGGGTCTGGGACGAGGTCAGGGTGATGGACATTCAGGAAACAAGCGGTTAACTGGGGCGATCAGGGTATCATGACCACCCCATCCGGCCCGCATCCAATGGCAACGCGCAGCAAAAGCAGTCAACGCTGGTTGAAAGAGCACTTCTCCGACCCCTTCGTGAAGAAGGCCCAGGCCGAGGGCATGCGCTCGCGTGCGGCCTACAAACTGGAGGAGCTGCTCGAGCGTGACCGGCTGCTGAAGCCGCACATGGTCGTGGTCGACCTGGGCGCGGCCCCGGGCGGCTGGTCGCAGCAGATCCGGCGCCAGATCGGCGACACCGGCCGGGTCCTGGCCCTGGACATCCTGGAGATGCCGCCGCTGGCCGGCGTGGAGTTCCTTCACGGCGACTTCAGGGAGCAGGCCGTCCTATCGCAGTTCGAAGCCATGCTGGGGGATCAGCCGGTAGACCTTGTGCTCTCGGATATGGCCCCCAATAAAAGTGGCATGGACGCGGTCGACCAACCGCGGATGATGCACCTGGCGGAGTTGGCGATGGATTTCGCCGACCAGCACCTCAAGCCGGGTGGCGCGTTCCTGATCAAGCTGTTCCAGGGCGTGGGCTTTGACGACTACGTGCGTGAGATGCGCCGGCGTTACGACAGAGTGGTGATCCGCAAGCCTGAAGCGTCCCGAAAGCGCTCGCCCGAGGTTTACGCCCTGGGCCAGGGAAAACGCGCCCAGATCAAGTAAGCTCAACCATACGAACCGCGTCAGGAATTAAAGGAACACCGGAGCCAATGAGGATGAACGACTTGACCAAGAACCTCCTGCTATGGGTGGTCGTCGCCGTCGTGCTGATGGTGGTTTTCCAGAGCTTCTCGCCTAAGAGCAGCGGCGCTGGCGCACAGGGCACGACCTACTCGCAGTTCCTCGACCAGGTGGACAGCGGCAACGTCCAGAAGGTCACGCTGGGCGGCGACGCCCGTGGCGCGACCACCGAGATCTCCTACACCACCCGCGGTGGCCAGTCGGCCACCATCAGCGCGCCGTACGATCGCGACCTGATCAATGTGCTGCGCGGCAAGGGCGTGGAAATTGCCCAGGAAGCGCCGTCGAGCGGCATTTCGTTCGTCTCCATCCTGATGAACTTCCTTCCGGTGATCCTGATCATCGGCTTCTGGATCTTCATCATGCGCCAGATGCAGGGCGGTGGCGGTGGTGCCAAGGGCGCGATGTCCTTCGGCAAGTCCCGCGCCAAACTGCAGGGCGAAGACCAGATCAAGGTCACCTTCGCCGACGTCGCCGGCTGCGACGAGGCCAAGGAAGAAGTCGGCGAGCTGGTCGACTTCCTGCGTGATCCGACCAAGTTCACCAAGCTGGGCGGCAAGATTCCGCGCGGCGTGTTGATGGTGGGCCCGCCCGGTACCGGCAAGACCCTGCTGGCGCGCGCCATCGCAGGCGAAGCCAAGGTGCCGTTCTTCTCGATCTCCGGTTCGGACTTCGTGGAAATGTTCGTCGGTGTCGGCGCCAGCCGCGTCCGCGACATGTTCGAGCAGGCCAAGAAGCATGCGCCGTGCATCATCTTCATCGACGAGATCGACGCCGTCGGCCGCCATCGTGGCGCCGGCCTGGGCGGCGGTCATGATGAGCGCGAGCAGACCCTGAACCAGTTGCTGGTCGAAATGGACGGCTTCGAGGGAGGCGAGGGCGTGATCGTCATCGCCGCCACCAACCGTCCCGACGTGCTGGACCCGGCGCTGCTGCGTCCGGGCCGCTTCGACCGCCAGGTGGTGGTGGGCCTGCCGGACGTCAAGGGTCGCGAGCAGATCCTCAAGGTGCATATGCGCAAGCTGCCGCTGGCCGACGACGTCGTGCCGATGGTGATCGCGCGCGGTACGCCGGGCTTCTCTGGCGCGGACCTGGCCAACCTCTGCAACGAGGCGGCGCTGTTCGCCGCCCGCGGCAACGAGAAGGAAGTCCGCATGGACCACTTCGACCGTGCCCGCGACAAGATCCTGATGGGCGCCGAGCGCCGTTCGATGGCGATGAGCGAGGAAGAAAAGACGCTGACCGCCTACCATGAAGCCGGCCATGCCATCGTCGGCCGCCTGGTGCCCGAGCATGATCCGGTCTACAAGGTCACGATCATTCCGCGCGGCCGAGCGCTGGGCGTGACCATGTACCTGCCGGAAGGCGACAAGTACTCGATGAACCGCGTGGCGATCGAATCGCAGCTGTGCTCGCTGTACGGCGGCCGCGTTGCCGAAGAGCTGATCTTCGGTGCCGACAAGGTCACCACCGGCGCATCCAACGACATCGAGCGTGCCACCAAAATGGCCCGCAACATGGTCACCAAGTGGGGCCTGTCCGAGCAGCTCGGCCCGATCGCCTATGGCGAAGAGGACGATGAGGTGTTCCTGGGCCGTTCGGTCACCCAGCACAAGAGCGTGTCCGACGATACCGCGCGCCGCATCGATGAAGTCGTGCGCAGCATTCTGGACAAGGCCTACGCCCGCACCACCGAGCTGCTGACGGCCAACCTCGACAAGCTGCACACGATGTCCCAGTTGCTGCTGCAGTACGAGACCATCGACGCGCCGCAGATCGATGCGATCATGGAAGGCCGCGATCCGCCGCCGCCGGCCGGTTGGGGCAAGTCCAACAAGGACGGTGGCAGCAACAATGACAAGGGCGGCGACGCCCGTCCGCTGCCGCCGATCGCCGGTCCTGCCGAGCAGCACTGAGCGGGCAATGCCTGAACGACGAAGGCCGGGGAAACCCGGCCTTCGTCGTTTCCGTACAGGCTGCGACAGAGCCGCGCAGGGCCGTCGCCCGACCCGGGCGCGGGTCATAATGGCGACCCGTTTTCGCTTCCGTCCCGGAGTCGCCATGTCCATCCCCCCGCCGCAGCCGATCTCGCACACCGCCGAAATGGTGATCGCCACGATCGTGGGCGTGGGCATCGGCCTGGCCCGCGACAACCTGCTGCTCGGTGCCGGCATCGGCATCGCCGTCGGCGTGCTGTTGAGCATCGCCAAGACCCTGTACGTGGAGCGCAGGCGCCGCCAGCGCTGACCCCGGCAGCCGGCCCTGCGGGCCGGCGTAAACTACCCGCTGGCGTACTTTGTGGAACGGCCCATGTTCGATATTTCTCCCCAGCTGGACTGCGCTGGCCGCGTACTGCGGCTGGACCGTCCGCGCGTAATGGGCATCGTCAACGTCACCCCGGATTCCTTCTCCGACGGTGGCGCGCACAACACGGTGGACGCTGCGGTGGCGCATGGCCTGCAACTGGTGGCCGAGGGCGCGGACCTGCTGGATATCGGCGGCGAATCGACCCGGCCCGGCAGTGCGCCGGTGCCGCTGGACGAGGAGCTGCGCCGGGTGGTGCCGGTCATCGAGGCGCTGGCGCGCCAGACCCCCGTGCCCATCAGCATCGACACCTTCAAGCCAGACGTGATGCGTGCGGCGGTGGCGGCGGGCGCCGGCATGATCAATGACATCCGTGCACTGCGCCAGGAAGGGGCGCTCGCGGCGGCCGCCGACCTCGACGTGCCGGTCGTGCTGATGCACATGCAGGGTGAGCCGGGCAGCATGCAGGACACGCCGCACTACGACGATGTCGTGGCCGAGGTCCACCGCTTCCTGGCCGAGCGCCTGTTCGCCGCTGAGATGGCGGGCATCGCCAGGAAGCACCTGGTCATCGACCTGGGCTTCGGCTTCGGCAAGTCCACCGAGCACAACATGACGCTGCTGGCGCGCTCTGAGCGGTTCCTGGAGCTGGGCGTGCCGATGCTGGCCGGCCTGTCGCGCAAGCGCAGCATCGGCGAACTGACCGGCCGCGAGTCGCCGCGCGAGCGCGTGGCCGGTTCGGTCGCCGCGCACCTGATCGCGGCCCAGCGCGGCGCGATGCTGCTGCGCGTCCACGATGTCGCCGCCACCGTCGATGCGCTCAAGGTATGGGAGGCCGTGGCCGCAGTGCCGGCGGTGCGCCTGGAGGCAAAGCCGGCGATGCCGCGCTGGCCGGACGAGGACTGATGGCCGCCGATACCCGCCCCCTGGCGATCGCCCTGATGGGGCCGACGGCCTCGGGCAAGACGGCCACCGCCATCGCGCTGGCCCGCCAGCTGGACGGTGAGATCGTCAGCGTCGATTCGGCGCTGGTCTATCGGGGTCTGGACATCGGCTCGGCCAAACCCGATGCCATCGAGCGGGCGCAGGCACCGCATCATCTGCTGGACCTGCGCGATCCGTGGCAGACGTACTCGGCGGCCGAGTTCGCCGCCGACGCCGGCCGGGCGGTGGCCGACATCGTGGCGCGCGGCAAGCTGCCGATCCTTGCCGGCGGTACCGGGCTGTACTTCCGCGCCCTGCTGCAGGGCCTGTCGCCGATGCCGCAGGCCGATCCGGCCGTCCGCGCCGGCATCGCCGCCGAGGCGGCCGAGCACGGCTGGGCGGCGATGCACGCGCATCTGGGCGAGGTCGATCCTGCCGCCGCTGCGCGCATTCATGCCACCGACCCACAACGCATCCAACGTGCGCTCGAAGTCTTTCGCCTGACCGGCCGCCCGATCAGCGAGTGGCAGAAGCTGCCAGGCGTGGACCGCCTGCCGGTACGCGCGTTGAAGCTGGTGCTGGCGCCGCGCGAGCGCAGCGTCCTGCACCAGCGGATTGCGACCCGCTTCGACGCCATGCTCGCCCACGGCTTTCTCGATGAAGTGCGCGCCCTGCGCGCGCTGCCGGCGATGGCCCAGGTGGCGACGCCGCTGGACCTGCCGGCGATCCGTGCGGTCGGCTATCGGCAGGCGTGGGAGTACCTGGACGGGCAGGGCAGCGCCGCCGAGTTCCACGACCGGGGCATTTACGCCACCCGCCAGTTGGCCAAACGGCAGCTGACCTGGCTGAGGGGCGAACTTGATGCCCGCTGGTTCGACCCGCATATCGACCGTGCTTCTCTGGCGGACGCGGTTTCGACCTTTGTCGGTCGCTGACACCACGCCTTCACGCGCCCACCCCGTGTACCATCAAGGATTCCAGTGGGCGGCGGGGGCCGCGTCAACTGCTGGACAACCATAAAAACAATAATCAGGAGTGTGCAATGTCCAAGGGGCAATCGCTGCAGGATCCGTTTCTGAATGCACTTCGGCGGGAGCGCGTGCCGGTATCGGTGTATCTGGTCAATGGCATCAAATTGCAGGGCACGATTGAATCGTTCGACCAGTTCGTGGTCCTGCTGCGCAATACGGTCAGCCAGATGGTGTACAAGCACGCCATTTCGACCGTGGTGCCGGCGCGCAATGTGCGGGTCGGGCCGGGCGGTGGTTATGTGCAGTCCAACGAAGGTGGCGCCGAAGGCGCCCAAGGTGAAGAAGACGTTGAGTGACAGGTTGAGCAATACGGGAGAACTGCGTGTTTGATCGTTCCAAGCGAGGCGAACACGCGCTCCTGATCCAGCCGCATGCCGGCCGGCTCGAAGAAGACGTGCTGGAAGAGTTCACCGATCTGGCCCGCTCGGCCGGGGCCACCATCGCGGCGACCCTGACCGCGCGCATCGATCGCCCCAACCCGTCGATTCTGATCGGGTCCGGCAAGCTGGACGAGATCAAGGCGGCGGCCGAGGCCACCGGGGCGGATCTGGTGCTGGTCAACCATGCGCTGTCGCCGTCGCAGGAGCGCAACCTGGAGCGGTTCCTGGAGCGCCGCGTGATCGACCGCACCGGGTTGATCCTGGATATTTTCGCCCAGCGTGCGCACAGCCACGAAGGCAAGCTGCAGGTCGAGCTGGCGCAGCTGCGCCACATGGCCACGCGGCTGGTGCGCGGCTGGACCCACCTGGAGCGTCAGCGTGGTGGTGCCATCGGCCTGCGCGGCCCGGGCGAAACCCAGCTGGAAACCGATCGCCGCCTGCTGCAGAAGCGGGTCGAACAGCTGCAGAAGCGGCTCGAGAAGGTCGAAGTGCAGCGCACCCAGATGCGCCGTGCCCGCGTGCGCAGCGAACTGCCGCGTGTGGCGCTGGTGGGGTACACCAATGCCGGCAAATCGACGCTGTTCAATGCGCTGACCGGCGCTGAAGCCTACGCCGCCGACAAGCTGTTCGCGACCCTGGATCCGACCGTGCGCCGCATTGCGGTCCCCGGTGGCAACGTGGTGCTGGCCGATACCGTGGGCTTTGTGCGCGATCTGCCGCACGAGCTGGTGGCCGCGTTCCGCGCGACCCTGAGTGAAGCGCGCGAGGCCGACTTCCTGCTGCATGTGGTGGACGCGGCCGATCCGCATCGCGAAGAACGCATCGCCCAGGTCGACGACGTGCTCAACGAGGTGGGCGCGGGCGAATTGCCGCAGCTGCTGGTGTTCAACAAGATCGACCGCATCGAGGGCAGCGAGGTGCGCCACGACGCACAGGACGGCATCCCCGACACGGCGCGCCGCGAACGTGTCTGGATCTCGGCCCGTGACGGCCTGGGACTGGACCTGCTGCAGTCGGTGCTGGGCAAGCGCCTGGGCCTGCAGCATGTGACCGGCGACCTGCGCCTGCCGCCCAGCGCCGGCCGCCTGCGGTCGCGCCTGCACCGTCTGGAGGTGGTCCGCAGCGAGCAGGCCGACGAGGACGGCTGGCTGATCAGCGTGGAGATTCCGATCGCCGAGGCCGAAAAACTGGCCGCAGGCGAGGGGGGCGAGCCGATCCGCGCGCTGCTGCCGGAAAAGGTGCCCGAATGGTGACGGCGCGACACACCGTCGCACCGTCATGGCACGACAGCACGCCGGTTTTCGGCTAAAACGGGGGCTGTGCCCCTGTTGATCCTGGACCCCCATGACCGTTCCCTCCGATGCCGACCTGGGCGTTCTCGCCCGTGACGTCGGCCAGCGCCTGCAGCAGGCTGCGCTGCAGCTGGTCACCGCCGAAAGCTGCAGTGGCGGCTGGATCGCCAAGGCCATGACCGATGTGGCCGGCTCGTCGGCGTTCTTCGACTGCGGCATGGTCGTCTACAGCTACGAAGCCAAGCAGCGCCTGCTTGGCGTGCGCGCGCAGACACTGGAGCAGTTCGGCGCGGTCAGCCGGGAAACCGTGCTGGAAATGGTCTCTGGCGCGCTGGTCAATTCCGGCGCGGGCATGGCGGTGGCCGTCACCGGTATCGCCGGTCCCGGCGGCGGCAGCCCCGACAAGCCGGTGGGGAGTGTCTGGATCGGCTGGAAGCAGCGTGGCGGCTATGCGCGCGCGCAGCTCTTCCAGTTCGACGGCGACCGCGAAGCCATACGGCGGCAGACCGTGCACCAGGCGCTGACGGGAATCTTCCCGCCGGTGTGACATCCTGAGCGCGTGTGCCGACAGGAGTGAGCGCAATGTGGGAAACGCTGGGAACCGTGCGCGACCTGGGGCGATTGCAGGAAATCGCCTCGGTCCTGATCCGCTATGGCTTCGGCGACCTGGTACGCCGGATCGGCCTGGCCGACGTCCTCGAACGGGCCGGGCGCCTGCTGCACTGGAACGACACCCAGCAGATGCTGCGCATGACCGCGCCGGTGCGGGTGCGCCGCGCGATGGAAGACCTCGGCCCCACCTTCGTCAAACTCGGCCAGGTGCTGGCCACCCGCGTGGACCTGTTCCCGCCCGACTGGATCGCCGAATTCTCCGAGCTGCAGAACGCGGTGCCGGCGCTGCCGTATGCGCAGGTGCGCGATCAGCTCGAACGCGATCTGGGCGCCCCGGCCAGCGAGGTGTTTGCCTGGCTCGATGAAACCCCGATGGCCGCCGCATCGCTGGCGCAGGCGCATCGCGCGACCCTGCATGATGGCTCGGCCGTGGTGCTCAAGATCCGTCGACCCGGTATCCGCGAGGTGATCGAGGCCGACCTGCGCCTGCTGGCGCGTCTGGCGGAGATCGTCGAAGCGCGGCTGCCGGACCTGCGCCGCTACCGCCCTTCGGAAGTGGTGCAGCAGTTCCAGACCTCGTTGCGGCGCGAACTGGATTTCGCCGCCGAATGCCGCAATGCCGAGCGCATCGCGCGCAATTTCCACGGGCGGCAGGACATCTTCATTCCGGCCGTGCACTGGCAGTGGACCTGCGAGAGCCTGAACGTCCAGGACTTCGTGGATGGCATCCCGGGGCGGGATCTGGCGGGCGTCGATGCCGCCGGCCTGGACCGGGTGCAGCTGGCGCGCACCGGCGCCGGGATCATCCTCAAAATGGTGCTGCAGGACGGCGCGTTTCATGCCGATCCACATCCCGGCAACATCATCTACCTGCGTGACGGCCGGATCGGGGTCATCGACTTCGGTATGGTCGGCGCATTGTCCGAGCAGCGTCGCTTCCAGGTCGCGCAGCTGCTGCATGGGCTGGTGACCCAGGAGCCCGAGCCGGTCATGGACGTGCTGCTGGACTGGGCCGGTGGCGTGGACGTGGACGAAGCCCGCCTGCAGCAGGACATCAGTACCTTCGTCGACCAGTACCGTGGCGTGCCGCTGAAGGACCTGCACATGGGCCTGATGCTGGGCGATGTGACGCAGCTCCTGCGCCAGTACGCCCTGACCCTGCCGGCCGACCTCGCGCTGATGATCAAGACCTTCCTGACCCTGGAAGGCATGGGCCGCCAGCTCGATCCACAGTTCGACATGGCGACCGCCGCGCGCCCGTACCTGGAACGGGTGATGTGGCAGCGCTATGCGCCGGCGGCGATGCTCAAGCGTGGCAAGCGCAGCCTGCTCGGGGCGATGGACCTGATGGGCGACCTGCCGCGCGATGTCCGCCGGCTGCTGCAGATGGCGCGCAACGGGCGCCTCCAGGTCAAGGTCGAGACCCGTGCCCTGGAAGGGTTTGGCGACCAGGTCAACCGGGCCGCCAACCGGCTGGTGATGGGTATCGTGACGGCGGCGTTGATCATCGGCTCCTCGATCGTGATGCACAGCGTGGGCGGGGTCTCCAGCCGCTGGCTGCTGGCGCTGGGTGTGGCCGGCTTCGTCGGTGCCGGCTTCTGCGGCGTGTGGATCCTGTTCTCGATCTGGCGCTCCGGGCGCAATCCCTGACGCCCCGGACCGGACGGTGCCGCAGGCAACGCCGACCGTTGGTCGGCTGCCGGTCGCCCGGTCTGTGCAGGCACTTGCGCACCCCTGGCCTTAGTAGTAATACTACTAATCATGGACCTGACCGACACCCAGCAGGCGATCCTGCAGTTGATCGCCGAGCGTATCCAGACCGATGGCGCACCGCCCTCCCAGGCGGAAATCGCCCGTGCCTTCGGCTTCAAGGGCGTACGCGCCGCGCAGTACCACCTGGAGGCGCTGGAGCAGGCGGGGGCGATCCGTCGCATCCCCGGCCAGGCGCGCGGCATCCGGCTGGTGCAGGCGCCGCCGCTGCAGGACGGTCTGCCTGGTTCGCTGGCCGCAGCCGCGCTCCCGGACCATGTGCTGCGCCTGCCGGTCCTCGGCCGGGTTGCCGCTGGTCTGCCGATCGGGGCGGACATCGGCTCGGACGATTTCGTGGTGCTGGACCGGGTGTTCTTCTCGCCTGCACCGGATTACCTGCTGAAGGTGCAGGGCGACTCGATGATCGACGAGGGCATCTTCGATGGCGACCTGATCGGCGTGCATCGCACCCGTGACGCCCGGTCGGGGCAGATCGTGGTCGCCCGCATCGATGACGAGATCACGGTCAAGCTGCTGAAGATGGGCAAGGACCGCATCCGGCTCCTGCCTCGCAACCCCGACTACAAGCCGATCGAGGTGTTGCCCGACCAGGACTTCGCCATCGAAGGCCTCTATTGCGGACTGCTGCGGCCCAACCGCTAGGTCCTGATGCTGTTGAAACACGCGCGGTCTTTGTGGCGATTCTCTGGTTCCGCTGAGGTTGGTACGGATGTCCGATAATTTTTTTCCGAACGCCGGGCAGAATCTCAGCCTGTGCGATACGCCAACCTTAAAGTGACCCCGTGGCCAAGAAGACTCCCAAAGAAAGCACCTCCAACGACATGACCTCTGCAAGGACCAATACGATGGACGAGAACAAAAAGCGTGCGTTGACCGCCGCCCTGAGCCAGATCGAGAAGCAGTTCGGCAAGGGCTCGGTCATGCGCATGGGTGACCGCGTCATCGAAGCGGTCGAGGTCATCCCCACCGGTTCGCTGATGCTGGACATCGCGCTCGGCATCGGTGGCCTGCCCAAGGGGCGTGTCGTGGAGATCTACGGTCCGGAATCCTCGGGCAAGACCACCCTGACCCTGCAGGCGATCGCCGAGTGCCAGAAGAAGGGCGGTACCGCCGCCTTCATCGACGCCGAGCATGCGCTGGACCCGATCTACGCCGCCAAGCTGGGCGTGAACGTCGATGATCTGCTGCTGTCCCAGCCCGATACCGGCGAGCAGGCACTGGAAATCGCCGACATGCTGGTGCGTTCCGGTTCGGTGGACATCGTGGTGGTCGATTCGGTCGCCGCGTTGACCCCCAAGGCGGAAATCGAAGGCGAAATGGGCGACCAGCTGCCGGGCCTGCAGGCCCGCCTGATGAGCCAGGCGCTGCGCAAGCTGACCGGCAACATCAAGCGCTCCAATACCCTGGTGGTGTTCATCAACCAGCTGCGCATGAAAATCGGCGTGATGATGCCGGGCCAGAGCCCGGAAGTGACGACCGGCGGCAACGCGCTGAAGTTCTACGCCTCGGTGCGCCTGGACATCCGTCGTATCGGCGCCATCAAGAAGGGCGACGAGATCATCGGCAACCAGACCAAGATCAAGGTCGTCAAGAACAAGCTGGCACCGCCGTTCAAGCAGGTCATCACCGAAATCCTCTATGGCGAGGGCATCAGCCGCGAGGGCGAACTGATCGACATGGGCGTGGAAGCCAAGCTGGTCGAGAAGGCCGGCGCCTGGTACAGCTACGGTGAAGAGCGCATCGGTCAGGGCAAGGACAACGCCCGTGGTTACCTGCGCGACAACCCGCAGGTTGCCCAGCGCCTGGAAGCCGAGCTGCGCGAGAAGTTCCAGCCGGCCGAAGCGGTCCGCGAGGGTGGTGACGACGACGGCGACGACGCCGAGTGAGTTTCCTGCGGGGCAGGGCGGCGCCGTCAGTGACGCTTGCCCTGTCCCGCGGTTTCAGTATTCCCCCGACGGGGGGAGCGCCAGGGACGGCGCATTTCATCGAAGGTGGTCATGCACGATTCCGATGCCCCGGCACCCGGCCGCAAGCGCCGTGTCCGCGAACAGACCCCGGTCCAGCGAGCGCTGGGCCTGCTGGTCCGCCGTGAGCACTCGCGCAAGGAGTTGACCCGCAAGCTGCAGGCCCGCGGCATCGAGACCGAGGCGGCCGAAGCGGCCGTGGACAAGCTCAGCGAGGCCGGCTGGCAGGACGACACCCGGTTCGCCGAGAACCTGGTGCGCATCCGCGCCAGTACCGGCTACGGCCCCCTGCATATCCGCGCGGAGCTGGGCACCCACGGGCTGGACAGCGAGCAGGTCGCGGCCGCGCTGGCGACCTTCGAGGGCGATTGGACCGAGAACGCCCGCGATCTGGTCCGGCGCCGGTTCGGCGATGCCGGCCCGCAGGAGCTGCCACAACGGCGCAAGGCGGCCGATCTGCTTGCCCGCCGTGGGTTCGATGGCGACAGCATCCGCCGGGCGACCCGTTACGACCCAGAGGACTGAGCGGCCCGGGCCTGATACCCTTTGTGGTTTCGGCGGTCCTGCGAGGGACCGACCGGCCCGCACAAAGCCAGCCCCCATGAACGCATCCGTCAAATTCACTACCTCCCAGATCCGCAGCGACTTCCTTGAGTTCTTCAAGGGCAAAGGCCACACCATCGTGCCGTCGGCGCCGCTGGTGCCGGGCAATGATCCGACCCTGCTGTTCACCAACTCCGGCATGGTGCAGTTCAAGGACGTGTTCCTGGGCGCGGAAAAGCGCAGCTACGTGCGCGCTGCCGATGTCCAGCGCTGCCTGCGTGCCGGCGGCAAGCACAACGACCTGGACCAGGTCGGCTACACCGCGCGCCACCACACCTTCTTTGAAATGCTTGGCAACTGGTCCTTCGGCGACTACTTCAAGAAGGACGCCATCGCCTGGGCGTGGGAGCTGCTGACCCAGGTCTGGAAGCTGCCGGCCGAGCGTCTGCTGGTCACCGTCTACCAGACCGATGACGAGGCCTACGCGCTGTGGCGCGACATGGTCGGCATTCCGGAGTCGCGCATCGTGCGCATCGGCGACAACAAGGGCGCCCCGTACGCGTCGGACAACTTCTGGCAGATGGCCGACACCGGCCCCTGCGGTCCGTGCACCGAGATCTTCTACGACCACGGCGACCATATCGCCGGTGGCCCCCCGGGTTCGCCGGATGAAGACGGTGACCGCTACATCGAAATCTGGAACCTGGTGTTCATGCAGTTCGACCGCCAGCCCGACGGCACCCTCGTGCCGCTGCCGGCGCCGTGCGTGGATACCGGCATGGGCCTGGAACGCCTGGCCGCGATCCTTCAGCACGTTCACACCAACTATGAGATCGACCTGTTCCAGGCGCTGATCCGCAAGGCCAGCGAACTGACCGGCATGGCCGATCTGGAAAACAAGTCGTTGCGCGTGATCGCCGATCACATCCGCGCCTGTTCGTTCCTGATTGTCGATGGCGTGCTGCCGTCCAATGAGGGCCGCGGCTACGTGCTGCGCCGGATCATCCGCCGCGCGCTGCGCCACGGCTGGATGCTGGGCGTGCGCCAGCCGTTCTTCAGTAAGCTGGTGCCGACCCTGGTCGAGCAGATGGGCGAAGCCTACCCGGACCTGCCGGCACAGGCCGACACCGTCGTGCGCGCGCTGCAGGCCGAAGAGGAGCGGTTTGCCCAGACGCTTGATTCGGGCATGAAGATCTTCGACGACGTCGCCGCCCAGGTGACCGATGGCGTGATCCCCGGCACCGACGCGTTCCGCCTCTATGACACCTATGGCTTCCCCCTGGATCTGACCCAGGACATCGCGCGTGAGCGTGATCTGACCGTGGACATCGACGGCTTCGACGCGGCGATGAAAAAGCAGCGCGACGACGGCCGCAAGGCAGGCAAGGGTGGCGCAGGCGTGGTCCTGTCCGCCGAGCTGGTCGCCACTCTCAAACCCACTGTGTTTCTGGGCTATGACCGCCTGCAGGCCGACGGCCTGACCGTGGTGGCCCTGCTCAAGGACGGCCGCCCGGTGGACGCGGTGCAGGCCGGTGATGACGTCATCGTGCTGACCGACCAGACCCCGTTCTACGCCGAATCCGGCGGCCAGGTCGGCGACACCGGCACGCTGTCGGGCCCGGGCGTGCAGTTGCAGGTTGGCGACACCCAGAAGTTCGCGGGCCAGTACCACGGCCACGTGACCCGGGTGACGAGCGGCAGCCTGAAGGTGGGTGATGTGCTCAGCGGCGAGGTCGATGGCCAGCGCCGTGGCGCCACCATCCTCAACCACTCGGCGACCCACCTGTTGCACGCCGCCCTGCGCGAGGTGCTGGGTACCCACGTGCAGCAGAAGGGCTCGCTGGTTGCGCCGGACCGCCTGCGGTTCGACTTCTCGCACTTCCAGCCGATCAGCGCCGAGGAGCTCGCGGTGATCGAGCGCAAGGTCAACGAACAGGTGCGTGCCAACAACGCCGCCGAAGTGCACAACATGGGCATGCAGGAAGCTCTCGATTTTGGCGCGATGGCGTTGTTCGGCGAGAAATATGGCGAACACGTGCGCGTGCTGAAGATGGGCGACTACTCGACCGAACTGTGCGGTGGCACGCACGTGGGGCGCACCGGCGACATCGGCCTGTTCAAGATCACCGCTGAAGGCGGTGTGTCCTCGGGCGTGCGCCGCATCGAGGCGGTGACCGGGCAGGGCGCGCTGGACTACGTGGCCAACGAGGAAGCGCAGCTTGCCGAAGCGGCGGCGCTGCTGGGCGGCACGGCCAGCGATGTGGTCGAGAAGATCCGCCAGCTCGGCGAGCGGCAGAAAAAGCTTGAACGCGAACTGGAGGGCCTGAAGGCCAAGCAGGCCGCTGGCGCCACCGCCGACCTCGGCGCATCGGCGGTAGAGGTCAATGGCGTCAAGGTGCTGGCCGCGCGTCTGGAGGGTTTCGATGCCAGGTCGCTGCGTGATGCCGTGGATCGCCTCAAGCAGCAGCTGGGCGATACCGTCATCGTGCTGGCCGGCGTGCAGGACGGCAAAGCCGCGCTGGTGGCAGGTGTGAACGGCAGTGCAACGGGCAAGGTCAAGGCCGGGGAACTGTTGTCGCACATCGCAAGTCAGATCGGGGGCAAGGGCGGCGGTCGCCCGGATCTCGCCCAGGGTGGTGGTGAGGACGGGCCCGCCCTTGCCTCGGCGCTCGCCGCCGTAGTGGATTGGGTCACCCCGCGTATCTGAACGCCGTAAGCCTCGACTGTCCTGCTCCTTGATGGCGTGGGACGGCTGACGGTACTATGGCGAATCCTTTCCCTTTGTCGTGGGGCGTTCCTTGGCTGGGCGCCAAGCCGGTGGGGAAGTACCACCGGTTCCATGGAGACTTGCAAAAATGTTGATCCTGACTCGCCGCGTAGGCGAAACCCTGATGATCGGTGACTCGGTCAGCGTGACCGTGCTCGGCGTCAAGGGCAACCAGGTCCGTATCGGTATCACCGCTCCGAAGGACGTTGCCGTGCACCGCGAAGAGATTTACCAGCGCATCCAGCGCGGCGACGAGCCGAATGCCGCTGGAAGTGAAAATTCTTCCGATTAAGGCTTTACCTGAGGGCGCGGAAAACGTTATTATTCGCGCCCCCGCTGAGATGAAACATCACAGCGGCGGAACAAGAACACTGGAGCGGTGCCCGAGTGGCTGAAGGGGCTCCCCTGCTAAGGGAGTATAGGGTCAAAAGCTCTATCGAGGGTTCGAATCCCTCCCGCTCCGCCAGTTATGCAGAAGGCCTTCGTACGCAAGTACGAAGGCCTTTCTGTTTGGGCGGCCGCTGCATCACCCGGCAGGTCTCAGTCGGGGACGAAGGCGCGCTCTTCGTACGCGATGCGCTCCAGCCGTTCACCCGTCCACAGCAGATACTCGATCCGGTCGGGATGCCCGTAGCCGTCGTTCTGCGTGACGATCAACAGGCGACTGTCGCGCCGGTGAGCCAAGCGCCCGTTGTTGAGGGTCTGGCCCGGGTGGACCTCGCCACTGACGCGGTCGATCAATACGTATTCGATGCAGCCGCTGCCGCAGCCGGCCAGGTAGACGGTGAAGCGGTCCGCGAAGTCGAGGTCGCCGTCCTGGCCGTCGCCGCGCAGGTACATGTCCATTTTCCAGGTCACCCCGTCGTGCGGAGGCCGGGTTGGTGCGAAATGGTCGATCCGGGTCAGTTCGACCGGGTAGTCCTCCAGTTGCGGTGGGGCGGCCGCGACGGCGAGGGCCAGCAGCAGCGATGTCGCAAGCGCGATGTACATCCGTGTTTCTCCAGTCAGGGCATCCAGCGGCGCCAAGCATCGCATGTCCGCAGGCTGTAACATGTGGCTGCCGCGGAAGCGCCGTAGCGCCTTCCTCCCCCCATCTACCTCCAGCCGCCGCCAGAGGATGTCGTTCCTCACTGGAGGCGTTGCCGTGTCCGTTGTCGTGTCCCGTACTGCCCAGGCCCGTTCGGGCCGTATTCCTGCCGAACGTCCGTCGGCACCCTCCCTGTCCCTGCTCACCGTGGCCCTGAGTGGCGTGCTCGGGCTGGGTCTGTTTGCCCCCGCCGTGCAGGCGGAGGAGGCGCCGCCGGAGGATGCTGCTGCCCAGACCCTGCCGACGGTGCAGGTCACCGCCAATCAATTGGGCACAGTGACCGAAGGCAGTGGCTCCTACACGCCGGGCACGATCGCCACCGCCACGCGTCTGGTGCTCAGCCCGCGCCAGACGCCGCAGTCGATCAGCGTGATCACCCGTCAGGAAATGAACGACTTCGGGCTCAATGGCATCGACGACGTCATGAAGGTCACCCCGGGCATCAGCATCGTCACCTACGACAGCGAGCGCACCGAGTACTACGCACGCGGCTTCGCGGTGCAGAACTTCCAGTACGACGGCATCCCGATGGCGCGCGATTCGGCGTACTCGGCGGGCAACACGCTCAGTGATACCGCCATCTACGACCGCATCGAGGTGCTCAAGGGCGCGACCGGCCTGCTGACCGGCATGGGGGACCCCGGCGCGACGATCAACCTGGTGCGCAAGAAGCCGACCCGCGCGCCGGCCGGCAGTGTCACGCTGGGGGCCGGTTCGTGGGACAGCTACCGGGCCGACGTGGATGTCGGTGGTCCCTTGACCGGGAGCGGCCGCGTGCGCGGACGCGCGGTGGCGGCGTACCAGGACAAGCAGTCCAACGTCGACCATTACCAGCGCAGCAACGAGGTCTTCTACGGCATTCTGGAAGCCGACATCGGCGACAGCACGCTGCTGACGGTCGGGGCCGACTACCAGGACAGCGATCCCAAGGGCTCAAGCTGGGGCGGCATTCCACTGCTGGACAGCGCGGGCAAGTTCAACCGCATGCCGCGCTCATTCAACAATGGCGCACGCTGGAGCCGCTGGGGCCAGTACGCCCGCACCGGCTTTGCCACGCTGGAGCACACCTTCGGCAACGACTGGGTCGCCAAGCTGCAGCTCAACCACCAGGTCAACGGTTACGACGCCTCGCTGGGAGCGGCGGCCGGCGGCAATCCCGATCCCGTCACCGGCGAGGGCGTGAGCATGTGGCTGGGCCAGTACATCGGCAAGACCACCAGCAATGCCGCCGATCTGTACGTGAGCGGCCGGTTCGAATGGTTCGGTCGCCAGCACGAACTGGTGGTGGGCGGGAGTGTGTCGCGCAAGCGCTGGGTCAACAACGGGTATTCGCCCCAGCCGGGTTACGTGAGCGACGTTGCCGACTATTACGCCTGGACCGGCGATGTGCCCGAGCCGGACTGGCAGTGGAGCTACGGGGACAACCAGGTTACCCGGGAGAGCGGTGCCTATGTGGTGGGCCGCTTCGACCTGGCCGACCCGCTGAAGCTGATCCTCGGCAGCCGCATCGCCAACTACACATCCCCGGATACCGACGAGAGCGGCGTGGTCGTGCCGTACGCCGGCGTGGTGTACGACCTCAGCCGCACCGTCTCGGTGTTTGCCAGCTACAGCACCATTTTCAAGCCGCAGGGCAACCAGGACGAACAGGGTCGGGTGCTGGACCCGTTGGAAGGGCGCAGCTACGAGGCCGGCCTGAAGGCGGAGTTCTACGAGGGGCGTCTCAACGCGAGCGCGGCGGTGTTCCAGCTGGAGCAGGACAACTACGCGCAGCCCACCGGCGGCAGGACACCGAGCGGTGGCATCGCCTATGAAGGGCTGATGGGCGTGCGGACCAGGGGCTATGAGCTGGAGATCTCCGGTCAGCTCGCGCCGGGCTGGCAGGTCCAGGGCGGCTACGCGCACAAGATCGCGCGGCAGCAGTCCACCAAGGTCTCCACGCTGGAACCGGAAGACCAGTTCAGCGTGCACAGCACCTACCGCCTCACCGGTGCGGGGCAGGGCTGGAGCGTTGGCGGTGGTGCGCGCTGGCAGGGCAGTACGTTCGGCACCATCACCCCCCCGGCCACCGGCGGAAGCCAGGTCCATCGCACTGAGCCGTACTGGCTGCTGGATGCGATGGCGCGCTACCAGTTCAACGACCAGCTGTCGGCGACGGTCAACGTCAACAACCTGCTCGACAAGCGTTATTACACGATCTTCAGCTGGTACAGCACCTACACCTGGGGCGAGCCGCGCAACGTGCGCCTGACGCTCAACTACAGGTTCTGATCCGCGCAACGCACGACACCCCGGGCAACCGGGGTGTCGGCGTTTCAGTGGGGGGGATTACAGCGGCAGCTCAAAGACGATCACTTCGGCATCGTTGCCATTCTCCAGCGTGACCTGCGCCTCGTCGCTGATCTGCAGCGCATCACCGGCTTCCAGGGTGATGCCGTTGACCTGGAGCTGGCCACGGGCGACCTGCACATAGGCGCCGCGACGCGGGGCCAGCGGCAGGTGCACGCGGTCATCGCCATCCAGGATGGTCGCGTAGATGTTGGCATCCTGGTGGATCAGCAGCGAACCGTCGCGGCCATCGCGCGAGGCGATCAGGCGGAGCTGGCCGCGCTTGGTGTCCGGCGCGAAGTGGGTTTCCTGGTAGCTCGGGGCGATGTTCTCCTGGTCGGGGAACAGCCAGATCTGCAGGAAGTGCACCGCCTCGTCGGCCGAGTGGTTGAACTCGCTGTGGCTGACGCCGCTGCCCGCACTCATCCGCTGCACGTCGCCATAGCGCAGCACCGAGCCGGTGCCCATCGAGTCCTTGTGCTCCAGCGCGCCGCCAAGCACGTAGGAGATGATCTCCATGTTGCTGTGGCTGTGGGTGCCGAAGCCCTGGCCGCCCTGGACGCGGTCTTCGTTGATCACGCGCAGAGGGCCGAAGCTGACATAGCGCGGGTCATAGTAGTTGGCGAAGGAGAAGGTGTGCATGGAGTTCAGCCAGCCGTGGTCGGCCTTGCCACGGGTGTTGCTCTTGCGGATCTGCAGCATGGGAATCTCCTGGGTGTTCGATGGTTTCGATGGCGGTCCGGGGCGGCGGCTGCCGCTCCCTTTCCTGTTGCGGCCAGTATCCGCTTGCGCCACGGACTTGAAAAACGGATAGTTTTGCAAGCCATCATCGAAAAATTCGAATGCTTAAGCTCAGCCTCGATGCCCTGCAGATCCTGGATGCCATCGACCGCCGCGGCTCGTTCGCCGCCGCCGGCAAGGCGCTGCACAAGGTGCCATCGACGATTTCCTACACGGTGTCCAAGCTGGAGGAGGACCTGGGCGTCCAGCTGTTCGACCGGATCGGCCCGCGCGCGCACCTGACCGCGGCCGGTGAGGCGCTGCTGGAGGAGGGGCGGCACCTGCTGCGCGCCGCGCGCGAGCTGGAAATGCGGGTGCGCCGGGTAGCGTCCGGCTGGGAGGCCGAACTGACCGTGGCGGTGGATGCGATGTTCCCCCCGGCGCTGCTGGCCGAGGACGTGCGGGCGTTCACGGCGGTGGCCGAACAGACCCGGGTGCGGCTGGTCAGTGAGGCGTTGTCCGGCACCTGGGAGGCCCTGCTGGACCGCCGGGCCGACCTGCTGGTCGGCGCGGCGGGCGAGGGGCCGAGCGGGGGCGGATACGTGGTCGAGCCGATGGGCGTGGTGCGCTTCGTCTTTGCCGTGGCGCCCTCGCACCCGTTGGCGACAGCGCCTGAGCCGCTCGGACGGGAGGTGCTGGCGGCGCATTGCGCGATCGCGGTGGCGGACTCGGCGCGCCGGCTGCTGCCGCGCACGGTCGGCCTGCTGATGGGCCAGGACACAGTGACCGTGCCCGATACGGCCAGCAAGTTCCGCCTCCAGTGCGCCGGTCTTGGCTTTGGCTTCCTGCCCGAGCCGTACGTGCGTCAGGCGGTGCGCGAGGGGCGGCTGGTGATCCGGCAGGTGGACGAGCCCAAGCCGGATGAAACCTTCTGGCTGGCCTGGCGGACCGGCGAGGAGGGCGCGGGGCTGCGCTGGTGGCGCGAGCGCATGCAGCGGCCCCAGGTGATCGAGGGCTGGTGGCCGACGATGGCGACGTGGCTCGGGCACGGCGCCTGAGCCGCCGGCCAAGCTGAACCGATGGTGCGCTGTCATGCCACCGTCATCCCGGTGCGATAGAGCGCCTGCGGCGCAGCCAGTACGCTGCCCGGCCCGTTGATGTCCGTCCACGCCCATGAAACGCCTGCTGCTGTTGCTGCTGGCCGGGGCCGGCCTGTGGCTGGCTGCCTGCTCCTCGCTGACCTCGTCCGCGTCCACGTCGCTGAGCGATCGTCTGGTCGCCCCCGGCGGCGTGTCCACGCTGCTGGATACCGCGCGCATCGCCGACGCGGTGGCGTCGGTGCCGAACCGACACGGTTTCGTCACCGGCCGCGCGGGCGTGCCGATCTTCTGGCGGGCGTTCGATCCTGGCCAGTACGGCGCGCGCTACCACTACCTGGCCCAACAGCACGACAACGGCCTGCCGCTGCAGACCGGCCTGCAGCTGGCGGTGCCGCATCCGTTCCGGCCGCAGGCGCCGCGCGGCACCGTCGTGCTCCTTCATGGGTGGATGATGAACGGCGATGCGATGCTGCCGTGGTCGCTGCAGCTGGCGCAGGCCGGCTACCGCGTGGTCACCATCGACCTGCGCAACCACGGTCAGTCCGGCGCCGGTCCGGCCGGCTATGGCACGTTCGAATCGGACGATGTGGTCGATGTGATCGGCACGCTGCGCCAGCGCGGCGAAGTCGCGGGTCCGCTGTACCTGTTCGGCGTCTCTTACGGGGCGGCCACGGCGTTGTTCACTGCCGACAAGCTGGGCGACCAGGTCACCGGCGTGGTGGCGATGGAGTCCTTTGCCAATGCCGGCGACGCGATCCGCAGCATGATTCCGCACCTGATGTCGCTGCAGCCGAGTGGCTGGAAGGCGCAGGCGGTGGCCGCGTACGGGCGCTGGCGCTACGGGGGGCAGGACATCGACCAGGTGATCGCCGCCGCCAGCCAGCGGCTGGACCTGGACCTGGACCGCGTCGATGTGGCCCGCGCACTGTCCGGCACGCAGGCCTGCGTCCTGCTGCTGCATGGCCAGGATGACCAGCATGTCCGGGTGGAGCAGGGGCGTCGGCTGGCATCATCCAGTCCGCGCGCGCACTACATCGAGATGCGCGGCGAGGACCACATCACGCTGCCGCTGCGCGTGGATCTGCTGGGCGGTGTGGTGGACGACTGGCTGGCGCACGACGACCCCGCCGGCGGTGCGTGCCCGGCGCCCGCACTGCCGGGCGCGGCGGATCGCCTGGTGATGCAGGCGGTGCGGGTGCAGGCGATGTCGCGCGGATGAGCGTCGCGCGCCGGGTTGCGGGGAGACGGCCAAAAAAAACAGCAGCCGAGGGCTGCCGTTCTTGTCGATGCAATGGTGCGCCCGGAGAGATTCGAACTCCCGACCGCCTGGTTCGTAGCCAGGTACTCTATCCAACTGAGCTACGGGCGCATTTGCATTGTCTGATTGTAGTGCTGCACGCGATGCAGTGGTGCGCCCGGAGAGATTCGAACTCCCGACCGCCTGGTTCGTAGCCAGGTACTCTATCCAACTGAGCTACGGGCGCATGTGCATCGCGTTTTGTACTGCTGCTGCCAACGGCGGCGTTGTCAGCCTGTTGATGGTGCGCCCGGAGAGATTCGAACTCCCGACCGCCTGGTTCGTAGCCAGGTACTCTATCCAACTGAGCTACGGGCGCGTCAACAGGAGCGGAATTATGCGGATCGACGTCGCATTCGTCAACGCTTTTGTGAAGGTCTTCATTCAAATGAATGAAAAAGTGTGTCGGCAACGGCCTCCGGCGCCTTCATCCAGGCGAAGTGGTCGGCGCGTGCGCCCAGCGTGGCGGCGGACAGAACGGTCAGCGTCGATCGTACCTGCGGCAGCTTGGCCAGCAGGCCCTGCATCGACGTTGCCGGTGCCAGCCAGTCGTCGGCCATGATCACCGCCGTCGCCTGGCCGCGGACCGCGCGCATGGCGAGGTCGAGGTCCTGCGCGATGCCCTCGCCGCAGTAGTGGTTGCTCAGGCCCACGCGTGCCCAGTCGCGGATCAGGCCGCGCGCTTCGGTGCCGCCAAATCCCACGCGGCGTCCGTGCAGCACGCCCTGGCGCTGGGCCAGCCACGGCAGGAAGCGGTAGATCAGTGGCAAGGTCCAGCCGCGCGGCGCGGGGAAGGTGCGCCAGTATGGCGTGCCGCTGGCGACCAGCCAGAACCGGGCGACGACGTCCGGGTTGAGTCCGGCGAACGCGCAGGCAAGCTGGCCGCCGAGGCTGTGGCCGCCAATGATCAACGGTGCGCTGCCCTGGGCCTGCACCTGCGCCAGGCTGGCCGGCAGGTCGCGCTGGAGGATCTCGCGGTAGCCCCAGTCCTGCGTGCGCGATGGACGCAGGCTGCTGCTGCCGTTGCCGCGCCACTCATGCAGGTGCACGGCAAGGCCGCGCGCGGCGAGCGCCTCGGCCAGCGGCAGGTAGTGGCGTGCGGCCACGCCCAGTGCCGGCAGCCACAGCAGGCGCGCCTGCGGCGTGGCCGGGCGGCGCACCAGCAGGTCGGTACGATGGCCATCGTCGGACTGCACGGGCAGGGTCAGCGCATCGATCATGCAGGACGCGCCGCGCCGAAGTGATCGATCACCAGCACCTCGCTGCGGCCGGGGTAGTACCCGCTCTGCAGGCCGCGGGCCACGTAGTCGATGGCGGCCTCGCAGGCGTTCGGCACTGACAGCCCCTGGCACAACTGCGCGGCGATCGCCGACGCCAGCGTGCAGCCGGTGCCGTGGGCATCGACCGGCAGGCGCGCGTGGATGAAGTCATCGCGGGTGACGCCATCGAAGTAGCGGTCGATCACCCGTGCGCCCTCGTCCAGATGACCGCCCTTGAGCAGAACGGCGCCCGCGCCGAGCGCCAGCAGCGCACCGGCGGCATCTTCGGCATCGTCGGCGGTGACAATGCGACGCCCGAGCAGCAGTTCGGCCTCCGGGATGTTGGGCGTCAGCAGCGTGGCCAATGGGATCAGGCGGGTGCGCATGGCGTGCAGCGCGCTCTCCTCCAGCAGCCTGGCGCCGCTGGTGGCCACCATCACCGGGTCGAGCACCACGTGCGGCGGGCGGTGTGTTTCCAGTGCGTCGGCAACCCGCCCGATCACCTCGGCGTTGGCCAGCATGCCCAGCTTCACCGCGTGGATTTCGAAATCGGCGAAGCAGGCATCGATCTGCGCCTGCAGGAACTCCAGCGGGGGCACATGGACGGCAGTGACGCCGCGGGTGTTCTGCGCGGTCAGCGCGGCGATCACCGACAGGCCGTGCACGCGATGGGCGGCAAAGGCCTTCAGGTCGGCCTGGATGCCTGCGCCGCCCCCGGAATCGGAACCGGCGATGGTCAGGGCGGAAACGGGAGTGGATGGGCTCATGCGCTGATTGTGCAGTGTTTGCGGCAGCGGTGCTGGCGCGCGCTCAGGGCCGTTGCAGGCGTCGCCATTGTGCGTGCAGCACGTAACCCAGGCCGGTGCCGCCGGTCAGCAGTGCCGGGGCGAGCAGGGCGTCGTAACCAACCCGCAGGAACAGCCAGGCGCCGAGGATGCCGCCGGCGAGGAAACCGCTGACGATCAGTCCGCTGAGGGTCAGGCGACGGATCGGCAGTGGCAGGCCGCGCAGCAGATGTCCCAGCCCGATCCCGAGGTCGGTGAACATGCCGCTGAGATGGGTGGTGCGCACCACGGCGCCGCTGAAGGTCGTGGCCATCGCGTTCTGCAGGCCACAGGCCATCGCGGCGGCGAGCGCACCCCAGATCTGCTGCTGCTTGAACAGCGGAATGGCGATCAGCAGCAGCAGCGATTCCAGCGTCAGCACCACGCCGTAGCGGCGGCCGAGCTGCAGGGCGCTGTCCTGCACGATCATGCCGCTGAGCATGGCCCCCAGGCAGAACGCAATGAGCAGGCCCCACAGGTGCCCGACCACGCGCCAGTCGCCCTGTGCCAGGGCCATGCCGAGCTGGCTGGTGGTGCCGGTCATGTGGCTGACCGCCTGGTGCTCGAACCCGAGGAAGCCGACCACGTTGACCATGCCGGCCACACAGGACAGCGCGATCGCGCCGACCCATACCCACGTGGGCAGCCGGATGCTCATCGGCCGTGGACGGCGTTGATCACGGGATGCTCAGCGGCCCGCAGGGGGGCCGTTGAACTGCACATCGGAGAACTGGCCGCTGGCCGGATCGAACACCGCGCCCCAGAACTGCGCACCGCCATCGCAGACGCGGATCGCCTCGCGCGCCGGATCGATGTCGCTGCCGTCGGGCAGGTGGAAAGCGTTGAGGTAGATCAGCTGGCGCCCATCGCGTTCGATGCCGACGTACTGGCGATCGAAATCGCCGGCCCTGGGCACCTGCGCCTCCAGCGAAGGCAAGGCGGCTTCAAGCTGCTCGACCTGCTGCCGGCTGGGCGCCCAGTAGCCGGTGACCCGCCCCGGCTCGCGGCCGGGGCTGGTGCGCGAGCAGGTATCCAGCACCTGGGCGGCGATCACCGGGCGGGTGACCACCCAGGACTGGCCGGCCTTGACTGCGGTCGGGATGGTGCTGCCGGGGCGCGTGTTGGACGGCGTGCAGGCTGCCGCCAGCGCAGCAAGCGCCAGCGGCAGGGCGGCACGGGACAGGAAAGGGTTCACAACACCTCCGAGGCGTAGTCGGCCAGGCGCGAACGCTCGCCACGGCGCAGCGTGACATGGGCGCTGTGCGGCCAGTTCTTGAAACGGTCCACCGCGTAGGTCAGGCCCGAGGTGGTTTCGGTCAAGTACGGGGTGTCGATCTGTTCGACGTTGCCCAGACAGACGATCTTGGTGCCGGGGCCGGCACGGGTGATCAGCGTCTTCATCTGCTTGGGGGTGAGGTTCTGCGCCTCATCCAGGATCAGGTAGCGCGACAGGAAGGTGCGTCCGCGCATGAAGTTCAGCGAGCGGATCTTGATCCGGCTGGCGATCAGGTCGTTGGTCGCCGCACGCCCCCAGGCGCCGCCTTCCTGGGTGTGGGTGAGCACCTCCAGGTTGTCGGTCAGCGCGCCCATCCACGGCGTCATCTTTTCCTCCTCGGTACCGGGCAGGAAGCCGATGTCTTCGCCGACGCTGACCGTGGCGCGGGTCATGATGATCTCGCGGTAACGCTGCTGGTCCATCGTCTGTGCCAGGCCGGCGGCGAGCGCGAGCAGGGTCTTGCCGGTGCCGGCGGTGCCCAGCAGGGTGACAAAATCGATCTCCGGATCCATCAACGCGTTGAGCGCGAAGTTCTGTTCGCGGTTGCGCGCGCTGATGCCCCAGACCGCATGGCTGCCGTGGCGGAAATCATTGACCAGCGACAGGGTGACCTTGTCGCCATCGACCTTGGCCACGCGCAGCTCAACCTCGTCGTCGCCGGGCAGGTAGGCGTACTGGTTGGGATGCCAGCTCTCATCGTCACTGGCGAGGATTTCGTAACTGGTGCGGCCCTTGTCGCTCCAGCTGCGGAGGTTGTCGGTGTGCTTCTTCCAGAAATCCTCCGGCAGCTCGGTGGCGCCGGTGTAGAGCAGGCTGAAGTCGTCCAGCGCACGGTCGTTCTCGTAGTCTTCCGACACGATGCCGGCGATGGCCGCCTTGATCCGCAGGTTGATGTCCTTGGACACGAACACCACCGGGATCTCCGGGATCTGCTCCTTCAGGGCCAGAATCGCACCGAGGATGGCGTTGTCCGGGATCACCGCGCCGAAGCTCTTGCCCGCCTCGAAATGGCTGGTCTGGAAGCGCAGCAGGCCCACGCTCTGCTTGCCGCGCAGCTGCAGGCCGTTCGGGCGCTGCAGCGGGATGCCGTCGGCGAGATTGTCCAGGCCCGACGCCTGCACCAGCTCATTGAGGAAGCGGCTCACCTGGCGCGCATTGCGGCTCGCCTCGGTGGTGCCCTTCTTGCCGTTGTCCAGCTCTTCGATCACCTGCATCGGCAGGTAGACATCATGCTCCTCGAACTTGAACAGCGCGGTTGGATCGTGCATCAGCACGTTGGTATCCAGTACGTAGATGCGCTTGCCTCGGGTCATCGTCATTTCCTGGTGGCAGAACAGGGACAAGCCATCACGGCCTGCGGGGCAGGGTGATGGCCATTGGGGGGTGCCGGGTTGGTCACTGGGTTTTCGCGGCCTTCAGGGCTTCAAGGACGGATGCGGCGTGGCCGGCGACTTTCACCTTGCGCCACGACTGCACGATACGACTGTCGGGTGAGATGAGGAAGGTGCTGCGTTCGATGCCACGCACCTGCTTGCCGTACATGTTCTTCAGCCGGATCACGTCGAATGCGGTGCACAGCGCTTCGTCGGCATCGCTGATCAGCGGAAACGCGAATCCCTGCTTGGCGCAGAAGTTGTCGTGGGATTTGACCGAGTCGCGGGAGACGCCGAACACGCGCGCATCCAGGCGCGTGAAGTCCGGCAGCAGGGCATTGAAATCGATGCCCTCGGTGGTGCAGCCCGGCGTGCTGTCCTTGGGGTAGAAGTACAACACCAGCCACTGGCCGGCGAGTGCGGCGAGGGTGGTGTGTTCGCCGCCGGACAGGGCCAGCGGAAGCGCGAGGGTGGTGCTGTCCAGGGTGTCGCCGTCGTTCATGAGGTCCTTTCCGGATCCTGGGGTGCGTCTACTACAACTGCATGAAACACCGCGCGCTCGTGACGAACGCGCGAAGCCGTCAGAACTTCATCGGGTCCATGATCGCGTCCAGGTTGAGGTGGTCGCAGAACTCGAGGAAATCGTCGCGCAGTGCGGCGATGTGCATGTTGGCGGGCACGCCGATGGTGACCTGTGCGGAGAACATTTCCGCACCGGTCTGCATGGCGCGGTAACGCGTGCTCTGCAGGTTCTCGATGGTGATGCCCTGGCGGTCGAAGAAATCGGCCAGCTGGAACAGGATGCCAGGCTTGTCGGCGGCAATCACTTCCACGATGTAGGGCAGCAGGTTGGACTGCGCCTGCTTGGCACCGGTGCGGTACCAGACCAGCTTCAGGCCTTCCTCGCGCTCCAGGCGGGTGAGCATCGCTTCGAGCTTGGCGACCGAGTCCCACGAGCCGGTGGCCAGGGCGGTGACCGAGACATCACGGCCCACGGTGGCCAGGCGCGCGTCGACCAGGTTGCAGCCACTATCGGAGATCCGCCGGGTCACGGGCAGCAGGGGGGACTCCGGATGCGTCGTATAGGCGTTGATCAGGAGATGGTTTTCGGTCGGCGCAGGCCGCGGCGTGGTGTCGGTCAAGGTGGTTCCGGTAATGCAGGGTGAGTCTGAACGGCACCGGCGACGGCCCGTTCACCTGGGTCCAGCATACTTGCCCGCGCTTTCGACCCGCAAGTAACATGCAAAGTACATCCGGCCGGCGTTTAGCCCGGTCCGCCTCCCCCTCTCTTCAGAGCATCGTTTCCTTGTCCCTTTCCGGTCTCATCACCGCGCTGGCGACGCCTTTCCAGGCTGACGGCGCATTGGATCCCGACGGTTGGCAGCGCCTGCTGCACCTGCAACTGGAGGGTGGTGTCCGCGGTGTGGTCGTGGCCGGCTCGACCGGCGAAGCGGCCACCCTGTCCGACGACGAATACGACCTGCTGCTGCGCAGCGCGGTCAAGGCCGTGGGCGGCCGCATCCCGGTGCTGGCCGGGACCGGGTTGTCGGGAACCGCCAAAACCATCGAGCAGACCCGCCGTGCAGCCGCCAACGGCGCCACCCATGCGCTGGTGGTGACGCCGCCGTACGTGCGCCCGACCCAGGCCGGCCTGATCGCGCATTACCGTGCGGTCGCCGACCAGGGCGGCCTGCCGGTGGTGCTCTACAACGTGCCGGGGCGGACCGGTTGCGACATGTTGCCGGAGACCGTGGCCGAACTTGCCCGGCATCCGAACATCGTCGGCATCAAGGAAGCGGTGGGCGACACCGGCCGCGTCAACGCGCTGCTGGCGCTGCGTTCGCCCGACTTCGCCATTCTCAGTGGCGATGACGGTACTGCCGCGCGTTCGATCCTGTCCGGCGTCGATGGCCTGATTTCGGTGGGTTCCAACGTCCTGCCCGGTGCATACCGCCGCATGTGCGACCTTGCCGCCGCCGGCGAGCGCGAGGCGACCGAGTCGTGGGATGCACGACTGGAGCCGTTCCATGAATTCTGCGGTGTGGAATCCAATCCGATCCCGGTGAAGGACCTGCTGCGCCGGATCGGCATCGGCGACGGACTGCGTCTGCCCCTGCTGCCCTTGTCCGAAGCCCACCATGCCGCCGCCGGACATCTGGCCAGCGACATCGGCGCGCTCGAAGCACTATCCAGCCACTGATCGACAGTGGCCTGACCCAGGAGATTCATATGCGTCAATCCGTTTCCGCCATTCGCGTGCTGTCCTTCGCGATTCTGGCCACCGCTACCCTCGTGGGCACCACCGGCTGCTTCAAGCGCGGCGCGAAGGGCGACTACGCGCTGGCGCCCGAAGTGCGTCCGCTGGAAATCCCGCCGGATCTGACCGTGCCCAGCACCACCGGCGGCGCGCAGGTGCCGGCATTGGCCTCGCAGGCGGTCAAGCCGGCCCCGGCGGCGTCCGCGCAGGCGCCGGCCAACAATGCCGGCTTCACCGTGGCTGGCAGCAAGGAAGACGTGTTCGCCAGGCTCGGCACCGCCCTGGAGTCGGTTGACGGCGTGAAGATCGCCAGCAAGGCCCAGCTGCTGGGCTCCTATGACGTGGCCTACGAAGGCAGCGACTTCCTGGTGCGCGTGGTGGCCGTGGATGCCGGCGCGTACATCTCGGCCGTTGACCCGCGGGGCCTGCCGGCTACCGGCGCTGCCCCGGTCAAGCTGCTGGGTGAGCTGAAGGCCAAGCTGGCACCGTAAGGTGCCGGCCGGTGAGGCCGGGCGCTGCCCGGCTGCACCCGGCGGTGGTCGAAAACAAAAAAGGCGCCGTGGGCGCCTTTTTTCGTTACCGCTCCAGCAACTTGAGCTTGTCCGGCTTGCCGTCCCACTCGCCGGCATCGGCGGGTGGGTCCTTGCGCACGGTCAGCACCGGCCAGGCCTTGGCCAGCTCTGCATTGAGCTCCACGAACACTTCCTGCCCGGCGGGCACGTCGTCTTCGGGGAAAATGGCGTTGACCGGGCATTCCGGCTCGCAGAGGGTGCAGTCGATGCACTCGTCCGGGTCGATCACCAGGAAGTTGGGACCCTCATGGAAGCAATCCACGGGGCACACTTCCACGCAATCGGTGTGTTTGCACTTGATGCAGTTTTCGGTGACGACAAAAGGCATGGCTGGATCTGAATCCGACAGTGAGCCGGACAATTCTAGAACAGGTTGGCCGCTGGCGCGGGATTCGATCTCACTTGGGCGTGCAACCGCCCGCGCACGCGGCGCCGCTCACCAGCGGAACGGGGTGTCGGGGAGGCCGGCGATGCCGGTGTCCACGGCGAACACGCTGCCGGCGTGCGGGGCGGCGGCGAGTTCGTCGGGGCCGTAGTCCAGGCGTGAGCTGGTGACCATCAGGCGGGTCAGGTCGGGCCCGCCGAATGCCACGCAGGTCGGGTTCTTCACCGGCATCGGCAGGATCCGGTCGATGCGGCCATCGGCGCCATAGCGCACCACCCGCGAGGCGCGCCACTGCGCGTTCCAGAGCCCGCCCTCCGCGTCGATGATGGCGCCATCGGGTTCCCAGTGCGGCGATTCCAGCGATGCGAAGCGGCGCGGATGGCGACAGCGGGCGCTGTCGGCGTCGTAGTCGCAGCACCACAGCTCCGGCCGCACCGAATCGCAGTAGTACAGGGTGCCGCCGTCGGCGCTGAAGCAGATCGCGTTGGGAATCACGACGCCGGGCAGGCCGAGATCGCGCAGGCCGTGGCGCGCGCTGTACTGGTAGAAGCGACCCAGCGGCGCTTGCGCCGGATCTTCGTTCATGGTGCCGAACACCAGGTTGCCGGCGCGGTCGGTGCGGCCATCATTGCTGCGGGTGCTGGCCACCTCGGGCTGCACATCGGCCAGCCAGTGCAGGGTGGGCTCGCCATTGGCGGTGTCCAGGTCCATCCGCTGCAGGGACCCGGCCAGAGCGAGCAGCAACTGGCCATCCGCGCCCTCGGCCAGGCAGCCGGGACGGTCCGGCAGCGCCCACTGGCGACGGGCGTCGGTAGCCGGGTGGTACTGCCACAGGCGTCGTTCGCTGATGTCCACCCAGAACAGGCATTGGCGACGGGGCGACCACAGGGCGCCTTCGCCGTGGGTGCAGCGGCTGTCGACCAGCGGGGTGGGGA
>NZ_CAMPPN010000017.1:0-115537 GCF_946900935.1 Stenotrophomonas sp. Marseille-Q5258 | reverse complement strand
AGGCGTGAGAGGGGGAGAAGAGAGAGGGTGAGGATGGTGAGGGGGTGGGGAAAGAACGGGAGGCGGGAGACGATGGTGGAATGGGTGGTTGGTGAAAAAAGAAGGGTATTATTTTTGGAGGAACTGCCACCGATCAAGGTCAGAACAAGGAGTATCGTCGGCAGCGTCAGAGGTGTATAAGAGCAAGGAGCAGGGGCTCTGCATTCTGCCATTGCAGGCAGGTGCTGCCTGGGCCGGGGGCATGCGGCGGTGCACGATTGCACCGCCGCCGGCGACCCGGCCAAGATGATGGCTGCCGGTGGACAGCAGGGGGCGGGAACAGTGTGACGGCGCAGCGTAGCGGGCGGCGGGAGGCCCGCGAGAACCGCATCACCCTGTCCGCGCCGGGCTGATCCACGTCCTTCCTTTTCCTTCCGGATGCGCCCATGTCCACTGCGTCAGCCACCCTCGCCACGCGCGGGGAGAACACCGCCTTCATTGTTCTGATCAGTTGCGTGGCCACCATCGGTGGCTTCCTGTTCGGTTTCGACAGCGGCGTGATCAACGGTACCGTCGACGGCCTCAAGCAGACCTTCCACTCCAGTGAAGCCGGGATCGGCTTCGAGGTGGCCTCGATGCTGCTGGGCTGTGCGATCGGCGCGTTCTTCGCCGGGCGGCTCGGCGACCGCCTGGGTCGGCGCGGGGTGCTGATCATCGCCGCGGCACTGTTCCTGTTCTCGGCGCTGGGGGCGGGTGCGGCACACAGCTCGCTGGTATTCATCATCGCGCGGGTGATGGGCGGCTTCGCGGTCGGCGCGGCGAGCGTGATGTCGCCGGCCTACATCGCCGAGGTGGCCTCGGCGCGGTACCGGGGCCGGCTGGCCACGGTGCAGCAGATGGCCATCATCGGTGGCCTGTTCTGCGCGTTCCTGAGCAACTACCTGCTGGCGCGGGCGGCGGGCGCCTCCACCGAGGCGCTGTGGCTGGGCCAGGCGGCCTGGCGCTGGATGTTCTGGATGCAGGTGCTGCCCTCGCTGCTGTTCCTGGCCCTGCTGATGGTGATTCCGGAGAGCCCGCGCTTCCTGGTGGTCAAGGGCCGCCGGGAAGCGGCGCTGGCGGTGCTGACCCGGCTCTACGGAGCGCAGGAGGCGCGGCTCAAGATCACCGAGATCGAAGGCTCGCTTGCCCAGGACCAGCACCGCCCGCGCTTCTCCGACCTGCTCGGCAAAACCACGGGCCGGCTGCGCCCCATTGTCTGGGTCGGGATCGGCTTGGCCGTGTTCCAGCAGCTGGTCGGCATCAATGTGGTGTTCTATTACGGCGCGGTGCTGTGGCAGGCGGTCGGCTTCTCGGAGAACGACGCGTTGCTCATCAATGTGCTGTCCGGCGGGCTCAGCATCGGCGCCTGCCTGCTCACCGTGGTGCTGATCGACCGCATCGGCCGCCGTCCGCTGTTGTGGATCGGCTCGGTGGGCATGGCGGTGTCGCTGGCGCTGATGGTGGTGGCCTTCTCCAGCGGGACGCTGATGGACGGCCGGCTGCAGCTGTCCGATGCGATGGGCAGGCTGGCGCTGGTGGCGGCCAATGCCTACGTGGTGTTCTTCAACATGTCCTGGGGCCCGGTGATGTGGGTGATGCTGGGCGAGATGTTCCCCAACCAGATCCGGGGGTCGGGCCTGGCCGTGGCCGGGGCGGCGCAGTGGATCTCGAACTTCGCCATCACCGTGACGTTCCCGATGCTGCTGGCCGGCATCGGCCTGGCCGGCGCCTACGGCATCTATACCGCCGCAGCGGTGGTGTCGATCTTCTTCGTCCTGCGCTATGTCAAGGAGACCAAGGGCAGGGAGCTGGAGCAGATGGAAGGCTGACGGGGCGGCCGGACGCCGGGCCGCCCCGTGCGGCCTGGCTGGCGCGGGCGCGGCGGGCGGCCCAACGCAAAAACCCCGCCGGAGCGGGGTTTTTGGCTTTTCTGCGCGACGACTGGTGCTCCCTAGGGGACTCGAACCCCTGTTTTAGCCTTGAGAGGGCCACGTCCTAACCTCTAGACGAAGGGAGCAGGCTTTGTCGCGAACTGCGCAGCGCGCTAGTATATTGACCTAGATGCCATTGGGCAATCCCGAAACTTCAACCGGAAGCGCCAACATCAATTCCTCTGCTACATCACCGTTCAGCCTGCGCGTGATCCCGCGCGACCAGCACAACATCTCCCGCAAGGACATCAGCCCCAACGCCCTGCGCGTCCTGTACCGGCTGCGCGATTCCGGGTTCGGCGCCTACCTGGTGGGTGGTGCCGTGCGCGACCTGCTGGTGAACGGAAGCCCCAAGGATTTCGACGTCGCCACCGACGCCACGCCCGAGCAGGTCAAGCAGTTGTTCCGCAACTGCCGGCTGATCGGCCGCCGCTTCCGCCTGGCGCACGTGGTGTTCGGCCGCGAGATCATCGAAGTGGCCACCTTCCGCGCCAACATCGATGACGGCAGCGGCGACCGCGAGATGGAAAACGGCATGCTGGTGCGCGACAACGTGTACGGCAGCATCGAAGACGACGCCATCCGCCGCGACTTCACCTGCAACGCGCTGTACTACGCCATCGAAGACTTCTCGGTGCGCGATTACACCGGCGGCTTTGAAGACGTGCAGGCACGCCTGATGAAGCTGATCGGCGATCCCGAGCAGCGCTACCAGGAAGACCCGGTGCGCATGCTGCGCGCGGTGCGCCTGGCGGCCAAGCTCGGGTTCCAGATCGAAGACGCCACTGCCGAGCCGCTGCCGCGCCTGGCCAATCTGCTGTCCGAAGCCGCGCCGGCGCGCCTGTTCGAGGAAGTGCTGAAGCTGTTCCTGTCCGGGCACGGCGTGGCCAGCTTCGAAGGGCTGGAACGCTACGGCCTGCTGCAGGTGATGTTCCCGGAGAGCGCGGCCGCGTTGCGCAGCAACCGCAGCGGTGCGCTGCGCCGGATGGTGATCGAAGGCCTGCACAACACCGATCTGCGCGTGGCCAATGACGAGCCGGTGTCGCCGTCGTTCCTGTTCGCGCTGCTGCTGTGGCCGGCGTTCTGCCGCGCGCTGGCCACCCTGCAGAAGCAGGGCGTGGCACTGGAAGAAGCGCAGCGTCGCGCCGCCGACCGCGTGACCCTGCACCAGCTCACCACCATTGCGCTGCCGCGCCGGTTCTCGCTGCCGATGCAGGAGATCTGGCTGCTGCAGGGGCGTTTCAGCTCGCGCCAGCGCAAGCGCGTGTTCCGCACCTTGACCCACCCGCGCTTCCGCGCCGCGTTCGACTTCCTGGTCCTGCGCCAGGTAGCCTCCAGCGAGCACCAGGCCGATGTGGAGTTCTGGCGCGAGGCCCAGCAGCAGTCCGGCCATGAACTGGACTCCACGCTCGACGCGGCCCATGCCGATGCCGATCTGGACGGGGAAGACGGTGCGCCGCGCAAGCGTCGCCGTCGCCGTCGCCGGCCCGTCGGCGGGCCTGCCGCCAGCGAGTAAGCCGTGACCCTGGCCTGTATCGGGTTGGGCGCCAACCTCGGGGACGCCGCGCAGACCCTGCGCGATGCGTTCCAGGCGCTGGCGGCGCTGCCGCACACCACGCTGCGGGCGCGCTCGCAGTTGTATGGCACGCCGGCGTGGGGCAACGTGGACCAGCCGCCCTTCGTCAATGCCGCTGCCGTGCTGGACACCGCGCTGGCCGCCCCGGTCCTGCTGGAGGCGCTGCTGGCGATCGAGCGCGACTTCGGCCGGGTCCGCGAGCCGGGCCTGCACTGGGGGCCGCGCACGCTGGACCTGGATGTGCTGCTGTACGGTGAGGAGGTCATCGACCTGCCGCAGTTGAAGGTGCCGCATCCCCATCTGCACGAACGTGCGTTCGCGTTGCTGCCGCTGGCTGAAATCGCCGGTGAGGCGCTGATTCCAGGACGTGGCCGCGTGCGGAATGCTGCAATGCAGGTGGAGGCCTGCGGGATCGCTCCAATAGGAGGATAATGCGGGGCTTATCGCCACCGGTTATCAGCTCATGAGTACCCACGCAGACAGCAAGCCCTGGACCGTCCCCGCGCTGGCGGAGGCCAAGCGCAACGGGCAGAAGCTGGTGATGTTGACCGCTTACGATGCTGGCTTCGCGCGCAGTTTCGATGCCAACGGGGTCGATCTGATCCTGATCGGCGACTCGCTGGGCATGGTGGTGCAGGGGCACGATTCGACCCTGCCGGTCACCACCGACGACATGGTCTACCACACCCGCGCCGTGGCCCGGGTGGTGCAGCGCGCGCTGGTGATCGCCGACCTGCCGTTCGGCGCGGACGCGAGCCCGGAACGTGCCTTCGAGGCCTCGGTGCGCCTGCTGCAGGCCGGTGCCGAGATGGTCAAGATCGAGGGCGCCGGCTTCAAGCTGGACGTGATCCGTTATCTGGTCGAGCGCGAGATTCCGGTCTGCTCGCACCTGGGGCTGACCCCGCAGTCGGTGCTGCGTCTGGGCGGTTACCGCGTGCAGGGGCGTGGCGATGCTGCCCGCCAGCTGGTCGAGGATGCCAAGGCCGTGGTCGAGGCGGGCGCCACCCTCATGGTGCTGGAGTGCCTGCCCACGCCGGTGGCCGCTGCGGTCACCGCGGCCGTGACGGTGCCGACCATCGGCATTGGCGCCGGCCCGGCGTGCGACGGCCAGGTGCTGGTCCTGCATGATTTCCTCGGCCTGGACAGCGGCCATCGCCGGCCCAAGTTCGTCAAGGATTTCCTGGCCGAGGGCGGTTCCATCGCCGGCGCCGTCCGTGCCTTTGCCGACGCCGTGCGCGACGGCTCCTTCCCCGACGCAGAACACGCCTACGCCTCATGATCGACACCGTCACCGAACTGTCCCGCCTGCGCGCCGTCGTCAACGGCTGGAAGCGTGAGGGCCTGCGCGTCGCGCTGGTGCCCACGATGGGCAACCTGCACGCGGGCCACTACTCGCTGGTGACGCTGGCGCGGCAGTACGCCGACCGCGTGGTTTCCAGTGTCTTCGTCAACCCGACCCAGTTCGGCCCGAACGAGGACTTCACCCGCTACCCGCGCACGCCCGAGGCCGACACATCCGGCCTGCAGCAGGCCGGCTGCGACGTGCTGTGGCTGCCCACGGTCGAATCGATGTATCCGTTCGGCGTGGCGTTGGCCGCCAGCGTCAATGTGCCCGGCATCAGCGGGCTGCTGGAAGGCGCGCACCGCCCGGGCCATTTCGACGGCGTCTGCACCGTGGTCTCGCGGCTGTTCAACCAGGTCCAGCCGGACGTGGCCGCGTTCGGCAAGAAGGACTATCAGCAGCTGGCGGTGATCCGCCAGATGGTGGAGGACCTGGCCTTCCCGATCCAGATCGTCGGTGGCGACATCGTGCGCGAGGCCGACGGCCTGGCCATGAGCTCGCGCAACCAGTACCTCAACGCTGAGCATCGCCAGGTGTCCACCACCATCCACCAGGTGCTGCTGGCCATGCGCGAAGGCTTCATCGGCGGCAAGGCACGCACCCTGATCGAGGCGGAGGCCACCGCCGCGCTGCAGGCCGCCGGCTTCCAGGTCGACTACGCCGTGGTGCGCCTGCCGGACCTGTCCGAACCGGCCGATGCCGACGATGGCACGCGCGTGGCCCTGATCGCCGCCCGCATCGGCACCACCCGGTTGATCGACAACCTGGAGTTCTGAGCCGGCGGGCGGCGGCCCGCCGGGCGCCACCCGCCGCCGCCGGCATCTGCCTGAACCGCCGGCAGCGGGCAGGGCGCACCCCCTGCCGCCTGCCGCCCGGGTGCTAGAATTTCCCTTTCCTTTACCGTTGTCGCGTGCCATGCACCTCTCCCTGCTCAAGACCAAGATCCATCGCGCCACCGTCACTCACTCCGAGCTGAACTACGAAGGTTCCATCGCCATCGATGACAACCTGCTGCAGGCCACCGGCATCCGCGAGTTTGAACAGGTGCATATCTGGGACGTCACCAACGGTGCGCGTTTCTCCACCTATGCGATCCGTGCCGAGGCCGGCAGCGGCGTGGTCTCGCTCAACGGCGGCGCGGCGCGCCACGTGCAGGTGGGCGACATCATCATCATTGCCGCCTTCGCCAGCATGAGCGAAGAAGAAGCTGACAGCTTCAAGCCGAAGTTGGTATATGTGGACGGCAAGAACCAGATCTCCCACACCAACGACACCATTCCGACCCAGGCCGCATGACACAGCACAACGGATTCGACCCGCTTCATTCCCATGCCCAGCGCCTGCGCGGCGCCAGCATCCCGTCGCTGCTTGCTGCCGAACCGGAGCGGGCACGAACGTTGGGGCTGCGGGTGGGTCCGTTGTACGTCAATTTCGCGCGGCAGAAGGTCGACCGCGCGGCGTTGGATGCGTTGCTGGACCTGGCGGCCGGATGCGATGTCGCCGGTGGCCTCCAGCGCCTGTTCCGCGGTGAAACGGTCAACGTGACCGAAGGCCGCGCGGCGCTGCATACCGCGCTGCGCGGCGACCTCAGTGGCGCACCCGTGGCGGGCGAGGCCTTCGCCACCGCCGCGCAGGTGCGGGCGCGGATGGGCGAACTGATCACGGCGCTGGAGCAGACCAACGTCACCGATATCGTCAGCGTCGGCATCGGCGGGTCGGACCTTGGTCCGCGCCTGGTCGCCGATGCGCTGCGTCCGGTGAGTGGCGCACGCTTCCGCGTGCATTTCGTATCGAACGTGGACGGCGCGGCCATGCAGCGCACGCTGGCCACGCTGGACCCGGCCACCACGGCCGGCATCCTGATTTCCAAGACCTTCGGCACCCAGGAAACCCTGCTCAACGGGCAGATCCTGCACGACTGGCTGGGCGGCAGCGATCGTCTGTACGCCGTCAGTGCCAATCCCGAACGCGCCGCCAAGGCGTTCTCGATCGCCGCCGGCCGCGTGCTGCCGATGTGGGACTGGGTGGGGGGGCGCTATTCGCTGTGGTCGGCGGTCGGCTTCCCGATCGCGCTGGCCATCGGCTTCAAGGGCTTCGAGCAGCTGCTCGACGGCGCGGCGCAGATGGACGCGCACGCGCTGAACGCACCGCTGGACCAGAACCTGCCGGTGCTGCATGCGCTGACCGATATCTGGAACCGTAATCTGCTTGGCCATGCCACCCATGCGGTGATGACCTACGACCAGCGGCTTGCGCTGCTGCCGGCCTACCTGCAGCAGCTGGTGATGGAAAGCCTGGGCAAGCGCGTGCAGCGCGACGGCAGCCCGGTCACCACCGACACCGTGCCGGTGTGGTGGGGCGGGGCGGGCACGGACGTGCAGCACAGCTTCTTCCAGGCGCTGCACCAGGGCACCAGTGTCATTCCAGCCGATTTCATCGGCTGCGTGCACAACGATGATCCCTATGTGGTCAACCACCAGGCGCTGATGGCCAACCTGCTGGCGCAGACCGAGGCACTGGCCAATGGCCAGAGCAGCGACGACCCGCACCGCGATTACCCGGGCGGCCGCCCCAGCACCATGATCCTGCTCGACGCGCTCACCCCGCAGTCGCTGGGCGCCCTGATCGCGATGTACGAACACGCCGTGTACGTGCAGTCGCTGATCTGGAACATCAACGCCTTCGACCAGTTCGGCGTGGAGCTGGGCAAACAGCTGGCCAGCCAGCTGCTGCCGGCGTTGCAGGGCGACGCGGCCGCCATCACCGACCCGGTGACGCTGGAGCTGCTGGCCCGCCTGAAGGCCTGACCGCATCCCAACCCGTAGCGCCGACCAACGGTCGGCGCTATCTGCTGGGGTCGCGCTCGGGGCTCGGCCGCTTGGCCAGCTTGCGCTGCAGCGAACGGCGGTGCATGCCGAGCAGGCGCGCGGCGGCGGAGACGTTGCCGCCGGTTTCGTGCATGGCCTGCTGGATGTGCTCCCACTGCAGGCGACTGATCGGGGTCATCGCATCCGGTGGCTCAAGATCGCCGTCGTCGGCCGGGCCGTCGTCTTCCTCGCCCAGCGCACGCAGAATCATCGGCACTGTGGCCGGCTTGGGCAGGTAGTCGTCGGCGCCCAGCTTGATCGCCTCCACGGCGGTGGCGATGCTGGCGTAACCGGTGACCAGCAGAATGCGCATGTCCTCGCGCAACGCGCGCAGCGGCTGGATCAGCGCCAGACCGGATTCGGCGCCCAGCTTGAGATCGATCAGGGCAAAGGCCGGCGGCTGCTGACGGGCCAGCAACAGCGCCGAGGCGATGTCGCTGGCGGTGACGGTGTCCAAGCCCTTTCGCGCCAGGCTGCGCTGCAGAGTGCGCAGGTACAGTTCGTCGTCGTCGACGAGCAGGCCGTGGAGGGCCGGCGCGGTGCCGGGTACCGGAGTGTAGGGGGTCATGCGGAAGTCTCCCGGGGGGACAAGGGCAGGCGGAAGCCGACGCGGGTGCCGGCACCGTGGGCCGGACGCATCCACAGTTCGCCTTCCAGCCGCTCGATGGTGGCATGCGACAGGGCCAGGCCAACGCCCATGCCCTCGGTCTTGCCGCTGTTGAAGAGCGTGCCGGGCAGCACCGCCTGGCGCGCATCGAAACCGTGGCCGTAATCGCGGACTTCGCCGATCAGGTCCTCGCCCTGGATGCGCAGGGTGAGATCGACCTGCGGGCGCTCGGCTTTCTCACCGGCATCGGCGGCATTGTTGAGCAGCACCATCAGCAGGTGGCCGATACCGGGATCCAGTGGCAGGTCCAGCGGGGCATCGTCATTGCGCTTGAGGGTGATGGTCGGGCGCACCAGTCGCCACTGTTCGAGTACCTGAGGCAGGGTCACCCGGTCGCGGCCGGAGCTTTCGCCCGCCGCCGGGCGGGCCAGCGCCAGCACGCGTTCGCGGCATTGCACCAGCAGCTCGCGCAGGGTCTCCACGTCGTCGCGGACCTCGCTGCTGTCGGTCTGGTCGGCGATGTCGTCGGCGAGCAGGGTCATTGTCGCCAGCGGCGTGTTGAGCTCATGCGCCACCGAGGCGGCATGCGTGGCCAGCGCGACGATGCCTTCGTTGCGCACGAAGCGCTCGCGCAGCAGCGCCAGTTCGTGCTCGCGATGGCGCAGGGCGATGGCCAGCCGGGTGGCGAACACCAGCACCACCGTGGCCGACAGCAGGAAGTTGCAGACCACGCCCCACTGGTGCATCTGCATCGCGGTGAAGTAGCCGGCCGGCAGCGGAACGCCGAACAGGCCGCTGACGGCATAGCCGATCAGACAGGCGGCGGCCACCGCCAGGGTCCAGCGCAGCGGCAGGGCGAGCGCGGCCAGGGCGATCAGAATCAGGAACAGCGAACCGAACGGATTGGCGATGCCGCCGCTCCAGCCGACCATCCAGGTCAGGACGGTGACGTCGACCAGGATGTGGCAGAACGCGGTGAGCGGCGCGGTGTCGGCGTCATGCACCCGCCATTGGGCGTAGAGATTGAACAGGGCCAGCGCCGCCACGCCGGCCCAGAGGGGGCGCTGCGACAGCTCCAGGCCCAGCACCCAGGTGGCGACGAGGATGGTGGCCGCCTGGCCGGCCACGGCCAGCCAGCGCAGACTGCACAGCGTTCGGAGGAAGGGGGCGTCGGGACCGGTCATTGCCCGCCCATCGTATGCGTTCAGCGGGCCGGCTGCCTGCGACAATCGGCCGCATCGGACGGACGGCACCGAAAATGAGTGCCGTCCAACGGCCGGCACCTACGCGCGCGCCGGGCGCGCTAAAATGCTCGGATGCACGATGCCGTTACCCGACCGACCCAACCCGCCGACACCACCGTGTGGGCCCGCCGCCAGACCCAGCCCGTCCGCATTGGCGGCGTGGTGGTCGGTGGTGGCCATCCCGTGGTGGTCCAGTCGATGACCAACACCGACACCGCCGATGTTGCCGCCAGCGTCAAGCAGGTGGCCGAGCTGTGGCGGGCCGGATCGGAAATGGTGCGGCTGACGGTCAACAACCCCGAATCGGCAGCGGCGATCCCGCGTATCGTCGAGAAGCTGCGGATGATGGGGATCGACGTCCCCCTGATCGGCGACTTCCACTACAACGGCCATCAGCTGTTGACCCAGGAACCGGCCTGCGCCGAGGCCCTGGCCAAATACCGCATCAACCCGGGCAACGTCGGCTTCGGCAAGAAGAAGGACACCCAGTTCGCCCAGTTGATCGAGTTCGCGATCCGCTACGACAAGCCGGTGCGCATCGGCGCCAACTGGGGCTCGCTGGACCAGTCGCTGGCCGCACGCCTGATGGACGAGAACAGCCAGCGCGCACAACCGTGGGATGCCGGCCGGGTGCTGCGCGAGGCGCTGATCCGTTCGGCGCTGGATTCGGCCCATACGGCCGTGGAACTGGGCCTGCCGCGTGATCGCATCGTGCTTTCGGCCAAGGTCAGCGGCGTGCAGGAACTGATCGCGGTCTATCGCGACCTGGCCCAGCGCTCGGACTTTGCCCTGCACCTGGGGCTGACCGAGGCCGGCATCGGCAGCAAGGGCATCGTCGCCTCCTCGGCGGCGCTGGCGGTGCTGCTGCAGGAAGGCATCGGCGACACCATCCGCATTTCGCTCACCCCCGAACCGGGGCAGTCGCGCACCGCCGAGGTGATCGTGGCCCAGGAGCTGCTGCAGACCACCGGCCAGCGCGCGTTCACGCCGCTGGTCACAGCCTGCCCGGGCTGCGGACGCACCACCTCCGAGTTCTTCCAGGAGCTGGCCAAGGTGGTGCAGAACCACGTGCGCGGCAAGATGCCGGAATGGAAAGTGAGCCACCCGGGCGCGGAGAACATGACCCTGGCGGTGATGGGCTGCATCGTCAACGGGCCGGGTGAATCGCGCCATGCCAACATCGGCATCTCGCTGCCGGGCACCGGTGAGACCCCGGCCGCGCCGGTGTTCGTCGACGGCGAAAAGACGGTGACCCTGCGCGGCGACAACATCGCCCAGGACTTCGTGGCGTTGATCGACGACTACGTCGAACGGACCTATGTCCGACGTGTCGGATAAGCCCACGGTGCTGGCCGCACCGGAGCCGGCCGCCGGGTTCCGCCACTGGATGGGCCACAACGCGTGGCGCTTTGTCCTGCTGTTCGTGGGCGTCCTGCTGCCGCTGGCCGGGTTTGTCGCATTGGCCGACGAAGTGCACGAACTGGAATCGATCCATTTCGACGCGCCGCTGCTGTGGAAGATGCATGGCCTGCATTCGCCCGGGCTGGACCGCTTCTTCGTGCTGCTGTCCAAGCTGGGCTACGAGTGGTTTCTGATCCCGGCCGACGTGCTCATCGTGGCCGCGCTGCTGTGGCGACGACGCTGGCGGGAAGCCAGTTTCGTGGCGATCTGTTTCGTGGGCTCGGCGTTGTTGAACCTGGGCAGCAAGCAGTTCTTCCAGCGTGACCGCCCCAGCCTGTGGGAATCGATCGCCCCGGAGAGCACATTCAGCTTCCCGAGTGGCCACGCGATGGGCTCGATGACGCTGGCGGTCACCCTGATGCTGCTGGCCTGGGACACCCGCTGGCGCTGGCCGGTGCTGATCCTGGCCGGTACGTTCGCCCTGCTGGTGAGCGTGTCGCGGGTGTATCTGGGCGTGCATTACCCGTCCGACATCCTGGCCGGGTGGTGTGCCGCCGTGGTTTGGGTGGTAGGGTGTTTCCTGGTGATGTTCCGGCGCCGCCACCCGTGGCGGCATCGCAACTGACCCGGACACGGCACGAATCGCACCGGGGAGAGGTGCGGTGACGCGGGGAGCGTCGTTGCCGATAGGCTGAGTAAACCAGGGTTGCCTTCATTGAAAGGCAAGGGGAAGGGGCTTCCAGAAGCGGATGTGATGTCAACACCAGAATGGACGATGCAATGCGTGTTCATTCTTGTGATCGTCGTGTCCCGCCGTTAGGCTGGCCCCCGTTAGCAGCGTTTGAAGAGGTACGTGCATGACGATTCGAGTGTATCTGGTGGACGATCATGCGCTGGTGCGTACCGGCATGAAGATGATCCTCTCCAACGAGACCGACATGGACGTGGTCGGCGAGGCCGAGTCCGGCGAGGACGCGCTGCCGGAAATCCGTCAATTGCGTCCGGACGTGGTGCTGTGTGATCTGCACCTGCCTGGCGTCAGCGGCATGGAAGTCACCGAGCGCGTGGTCCGTGGCGATCACGGAACGCGGGTGGTGATCGTGTCGGTGCTGGAAGACGGCCCCATGCCCAAGCGGCTGCTTGAAGCCGGCGCGTCCGGGTACATCGGCAAGGCCTGCGATGCGCAGGAACTGCTGCGTGCCGTACGCGACGCCGCGCTGGGCCGCCGTTACCTGGGCAGCAGCATCGCCCAGAACCTGGCGCTCTCGAACGTGGAAGGCAGCCACTCGCCGTTCGATGCGCTGTCGCCGCGCGAACTGGAAGTGGCCCTGCTGCTGACCCAGGGCCTGCGCCAGGAGGACATTGCCAAGCGTCTGAGCCTCAGTGCCAAGACCGTCAATACGCACAAGGCGCGCCTGTTCGAAAAGATGGGCATCAGCGACAACATCGCCCTGGCACGCATGGCCAGCCAGTACGGCCTGGTGGACCCGGCGCGACCGATGTAATCCGCGCCGGTGTCGTCGGCGGCAGCGGGGCGATGCCCGGCCGCCGTTGCCTCACCTGGCGCGGACGCGCGCCACGATCTTCGCCGCCTGGGCCGCGCTCTCGCGCACCTTGTCCCAGTCGCCGTTGTCGATCCAGTTGCCCGGCACCATCCACGAGCCGCCGATGCAGACCACGTTCTTCTGCTCCAGATACTCTGCGGCGGTGGTTTCGGTGATGCCGCCGGTCGGGCAGAGCTTCAGGTCCGGAATCGGACCGGCCAGGCCCTTGATCATCGCCAGGCCGCCCACCGCCGAGGCCGGGAACAGCTTGCAGACGCGGAAGCCGCGTGCATACAGCGCCAGCATTTCGGTCGGCGAGGCCGCTCCCGGCACCACCGGCAACGGTGCCGCGGCAAGCGCATCGGCCATAGGCGCCGGCGTTCCCGGCGTCACCAGGAAATCCGCGCCGGCATCGATCGACTGCTGCATCTGCTCCACGGTCAACACCGTGCCCGCGCCCACCACCACGTCCGGCAGCTCGCGTTTGAGCATCGCCAGTGCCTCCATCGCAATCGGCGTGCGCAGCGTCAGCTCGATCGCCGGCAGGCCGCCTTCCAGCAGCGCCGCACTGACCGCGCGTGCCTGGTCCAGGGTGTGCACGGTGACGACGGGCAGGATGCCGGCGGCGTGGAGGAGGGATTCAGCGCGTTTCTGGTGTTCGGCAATGCTCATGAAAATGTCTTCCTGTTGATCGGGTCGACCAGGTGTTGGCCGGAGATCCCAAAGGCCGGCCAGAGGCCGGCGCTACCGAATTGGCCGACGCCAACAAAGCGCCGCACTGTGTCGTGAGGCGGTTGGTGAATCGCGTAACGGTCGCGAATCAGCCAGTGAGGCGCCGCCATCTGTCGAGAGGTGGCGGGTTCACGGCGTGTCCCGGAAACCCCACCGCCGCGCTCGGCGATAAACCGTCAGGCGTCCTTGGCCTCATGCGGCGCAAGCGCTGCCTCGGCGTCGTGCCCCAGCTCGTACTCCGCGTCGTAGTTCCAGATGTCGCCGTCGGCGGCAGCCGGCCCACACGAGATCGAAATCGCGCCCTGGTCGGCCGGTCCCACCAGGCGGCGGTTCATCGCGAACAGATTGCGGCCCAGATCGTGCGCTGCCGGTGCCGTGTTCGGCGCCAGCGTGCGCGCCGCCCATTCGGCCGGATCAACCAGTACGTCCAGCGTGCCTGCCTCGCCATCCATCCGGATGATGTCGCCTTCGCGCACGCGCGCCAGCGGACCGCCGCGCGATGCCTCCGGCGTCATGTGGATCGCCGCCGGGAATTTGCCCGACGCGCCGGACAGACGGCCGTCGGTCACCAGCGCCACGCGCCGGCCCTGGTTCTGCAGCAGGCCCAGCAAGGGCGCCAGCGAGTGCAGCTCCGGCATGCCGTTCGCACGCGGACCCTGGTAGCGCACCACCGCCACGAAATCATGCGGCAGCATCCCGGCCGCGTGCAGCTTGTTCAGCACCTGCGGCGCATCCACCACCACCGCCGGCGCCTCGATCGTGCGGTACTGCGGCTTCACCGCCGACAGCTTGATCAGCGAACGCCCCAGATTGCCGCGCAGCAGGCGCAGGCCACCCTGTGCCTCGAACGGGTCGGCCACCCCGCGCACCACCTCGGTGTCGGCGCTCTCGGTGATGCCATCGATCCAGGTCAGCGCGCCGTCGCGCAGGGCCGGCTCCTGCCCGTACTGGCGCATCCCGCCGACCGCCACCGTGTCCAGGTCCGCATGCATCAGCCCCGCATCCATCAGCTCGCGGAACACGAACGCCGTGCCGCCAGCCGCCGCGAAGCGGTTCACGTCCGCTTCGCCGTTCGGATAGACCCGCGCCAGCAACGGAATCAGCTGCGACAGCTGGTCCATGTCGTCCCAGGTCAGCACGATCCCGGCGGCACGTGCCACGGCGATCCAGTGGATCGTGTGGTTGGTCGAGCCACCGGTCGCCATCAGCGTCACGATGGCATTGACGATCGCGCGCTCGTCGATCAGGCGGCCCAGCGGACGGAAGTCGTCGCCCAGCGCACTGATCTCCAGCGCACGCGCGCCCGCATGACGGGTCAGTGCATCGCGCAGCGGCGTATCCGGATTGACGAACGACGCACCGGGCAACTGCACGCCCATTGCTTCCAGCAGCGTCTGATTGGAATTGGCCGTGCCGTAGAACGTGCAGGTGCCTGCGCCGTGATAGGACGCCGCTTCCACTTCCAGCAGCTCCTCGCGGGTTGCCTGGCCGGCCGCGTAGCGCTCGCGGACTTCGGCCTTCTGCTTGTTCGGAATGCCCGGCGTCATCGGCCCGGCCGGCAGGAAGATCGCCGGCAGATGGCCGAAGGCCAGCGCGCCAATCAGCAGGCCCGGCACGATCTTGTCGCAGACACCGAGGTACACGGTGGCATCGAACATGTCGTGGCTCAGCCCGATCGCGGTCGACTGTGCGATCACATCACGCGAGAACAGCGACAGTTCCATGCCGCCGCGGCCCTGGGTGACGCCATCGCACATCGCCGGCACACCACCGGCCACCTGTGCAGTGGCGCCGAGCTCGCGGGCGGTGTCGCGCAGGATGTCCGGATAACGCTCGAACGGCTGGTGCGCCGACAGCATGTCGTTGTAGGCGGTGATGATGCCCAGGTTCGGCGTCACCCCGCCGCGCAGGCGGCTCTTGTCGGTGGGGCCGCAGGCCGCGAAGCCGTGGGCGAGGTTGCCGCAGCTCAGGCGCGAACGGAACGGACCGTCGCGCAGCGCGGCGTCGATGCCGGCCAGGTAGGCGGCGCGCGAGGCGGCGCTGCGCTGGACGATGCGTTCGGTGATGGCATGGAGTTTGGGATGCAGGCTCATTGGCTACCGGCTATGAGAAGGCGAACGGAATACCACCGGGGCGAGGTCAGTCGCACCAGTGCACGCGCAGCTTGGTGCCGCCGATGTCGATCGCGTTGAGAATGGGATAGAGGTGCGGATTGTTGCTGTCCAGCGCCTGGCGCAGCACGTCCAGCTTCTGCTTGCCGCGCAGCAGCAGCAGACGCTGCCGGCTCTGGCCGAGCCCGTGCGGGGTCAGGGTGATGCGCAGTGGCCACTGGTTGGCGCCCGGGCAGCCGGTGGCATCCAGCGCCGCATAGGGCAGGGTGCTGTCCACGGCGCGGGCCAGGTCGCGGGAACCGGGGAACAGCGAGGCGGTGTGGCCGTCGTTGCCCATCCCCAGCACGCTAAGACACGGCCGCTGGCTGTGCTGCGCCTGCAGGTTGGCGGTGTACACGCATTCGGCCAGCGGCTTGCCCACCCGCACCAGCGGATCGAAATGGGCGCCTTCGGCACGCGTGAGGAAGCTCTCGCGCACCAGCCAGGCATTGCTGTCGCGGTCCTGCGGGGACAGCCAGCGCTCATCGACCAGGCTGACCTCGACGCGATCCCAGTGCACGTCCAGCTCGGCCAGTGCCTGGTAGACCGGCGCTGGCGTGGTCCCGCCGGACAGCAGCATGCGCGCACGGCCGAACGCGGTGATCTCCTGGTTGAGGAGCTGGGCCATCTCTGCGGCCACGGCCTCGATCCAGGCGTCGGCGTCGCCGTGGCGGATCAGGGTGAAACGGTCCTGCGTGTCCAGCGCGGTCATGCGGCAGCTCCCTGCAGATCGCGCTCGGCGTCTGCGGCGTAGGCGGCGGCGCCGAGCAGGCCGGCGTGCGGGTGCATCACCGCCAGCGACGGCACCCGGGCCATGATCGAGGAGAAGCGTCCCTTGTGCTCGAAACGCTGGCGGAAACCGGAGTGCTGCAGTGAGTCCAGCATCTTCGGCACCAGCCCGCCGGTCAGGAACACGCCGTCCCACGCGCCCTGGATCAACACCAGGTCGCCGGCGATGGCGCCGAACACGGCGCAGAACACGTCCACAGTACGCATTGCCTGCGGATCGCCATGCAACGCGCGCGCGGTGACGTCCACCGGTTGCAGCTGACCGGGGTCGATGTCGGCCATCTCGCACACGGCGCGATGGATGTTGACCAGTCCCGGCCCGCAGATCAGGCGCTCGTTGGAGACGCGGCCGAACTGTTCGGAGAGGATTTCCAGGATGCGGATTTCTTCGGGCGTGCCCGGCGGGAAGCTGACATGGCCACCTTCGGTTTCCAGCGGATAGCAGCGGCCGTGGCGCAGGATCAACCCGCCCACGCCGAGCCCGGTGCCCGGGCCGATCACCGCATAGTTGCGCGGCTGGCCGGGCTTGCCCGGCACCCATGCGGCGCCACCGACCTGGACCACGTCCTGCGGCTGCAGCAGCGAGATCGCCATCGCCTGGGCGGCGAAGTCGTTGATCAGGTGCAGTTCGTCGAAGCCGAGCATGTGGGCGGTACGCGCACGCGAGATCACCCACGGATGATTGGTGATGCGCGCCTCATCGCCATCCACGCGGCCGGCCACGGCGAACACGCCGCGGCGCGCCTCGGCGCCGATCTGGTCCAGATAGTGGCGCGCCGCATCGCCGAGCGACGGGAAATCGGCGACCACGAACTCGCGGATGCTGTCCTGCTGCAGCGGCGCGGCCTGCGCCGTGTCGGCCAGCGCGAAACGGGCATTGGTGCCCCCGATATCGGCGACCAGCACCGGTTGTGACGCCCCGCTCATGCGCGATCCTTGCCGGCATCGGCGTCCACGTCGGCAGGCAGGAAGCCGATTGCCTCCTCCGGGCCCCACTGGCCGGCGGGGTAGGGCTGCAGCGGCAGGGCCGCGGCTTTCCAGGCATCGCTGACGCTGTCGATCCAGGCCCAGGCGGCGCGCACTTCATCGTCGCGCACGAACAGCGCGTGGTTGCCGTTGAAGGCGTCCAGGAACAGCCGTTCGTAGGCGATGCGGCGGTGCAGGCCCGTGGGTACCGACAGCTCCAGCTCCAGCGGGTGCAGTTCCAGCGCGCCCCATTCCGGGCCGGCCAGGCTGCTCATCAGGCCGAGCTCGATGTTCTCCTGCGGCTGCAGCTGGAAGGTAATGCGGTTGGGCGTGGCATTGCCGCGGTCCGGACGCTCGAACAGCCAGTGCGTGACCGGCTTGAGCGTGACCACCACGCGGGTGGTGCGCTCGGCCAGGCGCTTGCCGGTGACCAGGTGGAACGGCACCCCGGACCAGCGCCAGTTGTCGATGTGCGCGGTGACCCCGGCAAAGGTTTCCACGTCGCTGCCTTCCGGCGGCTGGTAGGCCTGCGCGGGCTGGCCGTTGATGGTGCCGGCGGTGTAGCGGCCGCGGACGCTGTCGCGCGCGGCGTGCGTGGCATCCAGGGGGCGCAGGGAGCGCAGCACTTTGACTTTCTCGTCGCGGATGCGGTCGGCTTCCAGCGACGCCGGCGGCTCCATCGCCACCAGGCAGAGCAGCTGCAGAATGTGGCTCTGGACCATGTCGCGCAGCGCACCGGAGCGGGCGTAATACGCATCGCGGCCGTCCACGCCCTCGCTCTCGGCCACCAGGATGTGCACCGACTCGATGTAATTGCGGTTCCAGACCGCTTCCAGCAGCGTGTTGCCGAAGCGCAGCGCGATCAGGTTCTGCACTGCTGCCTTGCCCAGGTAGTGGTCCAGGCGGAACACGCGGTCTTCGTCGATCCACTGGCCGATGGTGGAGATGATCTCCTCGGCGCTGGCGCTATCGCTGCCGATCGGCTTCTCGAGCATCAGCCGGTGCGGCGCCGCCAGCGCGCCGCCCAGGGCCAGGCCTTCGCAGGTGGAGATGTACAGGCCCGGCGGGATCGCCAGGTAGCTCACGCAGCGGCGGTTGACCAGATCGCGCACCGAGTCGGCGACGGACTGTGGGTCGCGCAGGTCCACCGAACGGTAGTCGATGCGCTGCAGCAGCGACTGGATGTCCTCCTGGCTGGCCATCGGCATGGCCTGCTGCAGGCGCGGCCGCAGGATTTCGCGGAAGGCCTCGGTGTCGTGCGGCGACAGCGCCAGCGCACGGACCTTGAAGTCTTCGGGGAGCAGGCCGTCGCCGAGCAGTCGCAGCAGCGAGGGGAACAGATAACGCTGGGCCAGATCGCCTGTGGCGCCAAACAGGAAGAGGGTGTCGTGCATCGCTCGAGTTTCAGATCCGGGTGACATCGTTGTCAATCGCTTCTCGTCTATGTTCTCGGGGGTACGGGTGGGTACGTTGACCGCATGTTGCGATCGCGGCATCGTCCACCCGACGGGCCTGGCGTGACGGCCTGACGACCCGGCGCGCAGGGGAGGAAACCGCCCCGCTGGCGCCGACGTCGTTGCCGACCATCGGATAGTGCCACGTGAAAACGTTTACATGGCAGAATGCGCAGACTGTATTCGATTGCAGTGGTCGCCGTCATGCGGCACCACGCCATCGACCTGCCATCGGGAGGGCCGAGGGCAGTTCCGCATAACAGCCCGGAGTCCGGGCGGACTGGAATGGTGATATGGCAAAAGTGCAGTTGCAGGGGGTTCGCAAGGTCTACGACAACGGTCAGGTGGCCGTGCAGGGCGCGACCTTCGAGGTGGCCGATGGCGAACTGATGGTGCTGGTCGGGCCGTCCGGCTGCGGCAAGTCGACCTTGCTGCGCATGGTCGCCGGGCTGGAGGAGATCAGCGGCGGTACGCTGACCATCGGCGACCGCGTGGTCAACGATGTGGCGCCGAAGGATCGCGATATCGCAATGGTGTTCCAGAGCTATGCGTTGTATCCGCATATGACCGTGGCCGAGAACCTCGCCTTCGGCCTGAAGCTGCGCGGTCACGACAAGGCCACGATCAGCAGGCGGGTCAACGAGGCGGCGCAGACGCTGGGCCTGACCGAGATGCTCGACAAGCTGCCCAAGGCGATGTCCGGCGGCCAGCGCCAGCGCGTTGCGCTGGGTCGCGCGCTGGTGCGCGAGCCGGCGGTGTTCCTGCTGGACGAGCCGCTCTCCAATCTGGATGCCAAGCTGCGTCACAGTGTGCGTACCGAGATCGCGCAGCTGCATCGCAAGCTGGGCACGACGATGATCTACGTCACCCACGACCAGGTGGAAGCGATGACGCTGGGCCAGCGCATCGTGGTGCTCAAGGACGGCATCATCCAGCAGATCGATACGCCGATGGCGCTCTACGACCGCCCGGCCAACCTGTTTGTGGCCGGCTTCCTGGGCAGCCCGGCGATGAACGTGCTGCGTGGCACCCTGCAGCGCAATGACCGCGGCGTGGTCGTGCAGGAGGCGGCGCTGACCGCACCGCTGGGCCAGGCGTCAGTCGATGCGGGCTGGATCGGCCGGACCATCGCCGTGGGCGTGCGTCCGGAGCATCTGCAGCCGGCCGCGGCCGAGGATGCGACGGGCTTCGAGGCGACCATCGACGGCATCGAGCCGGTGGGCAACGAGATCTTCGTGAACATGACCAGTGGCGGCCAGCCGTTGGTGATGCGCGTGGCGCCGCAGGCCCTGCCGCAGGTCGGTGAGTCGATCCGCGTGGCGATCCAGCCGAAGGGGCTGCACTTCTTCGATGCGGAGACCGGCGAGCGGTTGAACCACGACGCCTGAGGCCTCAGGTGGGCGGACCAAGGGTCCGCACCCACCCCGCCTTGGCCGGTCAGCAGCACGGATGCCGGGGACGCCGGCCGAGGGCCGGGTCCACGCACTTACCGCGCCAGGCCGTCCAGCAGGGGCAGCGAGGCCGCTTCCACGCCGCCGATCTCCAGCGGATCGCTGGCGATCTCCAGCGGCAGCACTGCCAGCGCCAGGTCGCCAGCCACGCTGACCACGGTGCCGATCGCCGCGCCATTCTGCTGGACCTGCGCGCCGCTGGTGATGCCGGCGCCCACCCGCAGCAGCTGCAGCGCCCGCTTGGCCTTGCCGAGGAAATGCGTGCGCGCCACGATTTCCTGGCCGGGATAGCAGCCCTTCTTGACGCTGTAGCCGTTCAGTCGATCCAGGCCCAGCTGCTGCGGCGTCCACTGTTCGCGTTGATCGACGTCCAGGCGCGGCACGCCGTAGCGCAGATCGGCCTGGCGCCAGGCGAGCGCGAATGCCGGGTCATCGGCCAGCACCGTGTCGTCCAGGGCGGCGATGCGCAGTGTCCGGGGCAGGGCATCGCTGCCCACATCCAGTTCGAGCGTCTCGCCGAGCACCGCGATGGCGGCGCCGGAGGCGGCTTCCGGCGCAGTGAAGCTGCCGGCCACGCCCAGATCGGTACGCACCGTCAGTTTCACCTTGCGGCGGAACACGAAGCGCTGCAACTGCGACGCAATCGCATCGGCATCGCCGTCGGCGAGCACCAGCACCACCTGCGTCTGGTCCAGGCGGATCAGCTGAAACACAGCAATGGTGCGGCCTTTGGCGCTCAGCCAGGCGCTCCACTGCCAATGCCGCAGGGGCAGGGCAGTGACGTCGCTGGCGAACTGGGCATGCGCGAATGCGGCCGCATCGGGGCCTTCCAGGCTGAGCAGCTGGTGACCGGAGAGGGCCGGATATCCGACGAAAGCAGGGGGCAGGTTGTCAGGCACGTGAACGGGGTCTAAAATTTGTGCGTTGCGAGACCACCCATGATAGGCCAAACAACCCCCACTCCAGAATCCGACTCCCCAGCCCCGCAGGTCGAGCAGAAGCAGCCGCTTCCCGAGACCCCCGCGGTGCCCGTGGAGATTGGTGGCCGCGGCGGACTTGATCCGGTGCGGTATGGAGACTGGGAGAAAAACGGACGCTGCATCGATTTTTGATCAGCATTGAGCCAACGCGGCATTGCGCCGCCCAGCCGAGACAACGAGCCCAGCGAATGGCCGCCAGAGAACGTCCCCTTTCCCCGCACCTTCAGGTGTATCGCTGGCAGATTCAGATGGCCACCTCGATCCTGCATCGAGCCACCGGCATCTTTCTGTCTGTTGGAGCCCTGATCATTGCGGGCGGCCTGCTCGCCCTGATGATGGGCCCTGAATCCTGGAACTGCTTCACCGGCCATGCCGGCAGCTGGTACGGCAAGCTGTTCCTGTTCGCATGGACGTGGTCCTTTGCCTACCACCTGTGCAATGGCATCCGCCACATCGTGCAGGACTTCGCGATCGGCTTCTCCATTCCCGCCTTTGTGCGCAGCAGTTGGGTCTCGGTCTTCGCCAGCCTGGTGATCACCGCGCTGGTCTGGGCCTATGTGTTCGCCGGAGCCACCGCATGAACAAGTTCCGTACCCCGCTGAAGAACGTGCGTGGCCTTGGCGCTGCCAAGACCGGCACCGAGCATTTCGTGATGCAGCGCCTGACCGCCACCGCGCTGGTCGGCCTGACCATCTGGTTCCTGGTGTTCGTGCTGAGCCTGATCGGCGCCGATTACGTGACCGCCACCGAAGCGGTGTCCAAGCCGTGGAACGCGGTCCTGCTGGTCGGCTTCCTGGTCGCGATGTTCTGGCACGCCCAGCTCGGCCTGCAGGTCGTGCTGGAAGACTACATCCACAACTCGCTGCTGGCCCTGGCGCTGCAGACCACGGTGAAGTTCATCGCCGTGCTCGGCGCGATCGTCAGTGTTTTTGCGGTCGCCCGCATTGCGCTCGGCGTTGCCTGAGTCCAGGCACCAAGACAGGAATCCAGATTAGATGTCCGCTTACAAGATTACGGAACACAAGTACGACATGGTCGTGGTCGGCGCCGGCGGTGCCGGTCTGCGCGCCACGTTCGGTCTTGCCGCCAAGGGCCTGCAGACCGTCTGCCTGACCAAGGTCTTCCCGACCCGCTCGCACACCGTGGCCGCGCAGGGCGGTATTTCCGCCGCGCTGGGCAACATGGGCGAGGACGACTGGCGCTACCACTTCTTCGACACCATCAAGGGCTCGGATTGGCTGGGTGACCAGGACGCCATCGAGTACATGTGCCGCGAAGCGATTCCGGCCATCATCGAACTGGAACACTACGGTGTGCCGTTCAGCCGTACCGAAGAGGGCAAGATCTACCAGCGCCCGTTCGGTGGCATGACCACCAAGTACGGCGAAGGCCCGTCCGCGCAGCGCACCTGCGCCGCGGCCGACCGCACCGGGCACGCCATGCTGCACACGCTGTACCAGCAGTCGCTGGCGCACAACGCGCGCTTCATGATCGAGTACTTCGCGCTCGACCTGATCTTCGATGAGGAAGGTGTGTGCCGCGGCGTGCTTGCCCTGGACATGGCCGACGGCTCGCTGCACCTGTTCCGCGCCCACGGCGTGGTGCTGGCCACCGGCGGTTACGGCCGCGCGTATTTCAGCGCCACCTCGGCCCACACCTGCACCGGCGACGGCGGCGGTCTGGTCATGCGCGCCGGCCTGCCGATGCAGGACATGGAGTTCGTGCAGTTCCACCCGACCGGCATCTACGGCGCGGGCTGCCTGATCACCGAAGGCGTGCGTGGCGAAGGCGGCATCCTGCGCAACAGCAACGGTGAGCGCTTCATGGAGCGCTACGCACCGCACTACAAGGACCTGGCCTCGCGCGACGTGGTGTCGCGTTCGATGACCATCGAAATCCGCGAAGGCCGCGGCGTCGGCGAGCACAAGGACCACATCCTGCTCGACCTGACCCACCTCGGCCCGGGCGTGATCGACGACAAGCTGCCGGGCATCGCCGAAAGCGCGCGCATCTTCGCCGGCGTCGACGTGCACAAGCAGCCGATTCCGGTCATCCCGACCGTGCACTACAACATGGGTGGCATCCCGACCAACTACCACGGCGAAGTCGTGCGCAAGGTCGGCGACAACCCCGATGCCGTGGTGCCGGGCCTGTACGCCATCGGCGAAGCAGCCTGCGTGTCGGTGCACGGTGCCAACCGCCTGGGCTCCAACTCGCTGCTGGATCTGGTGGTGTTCGGGCGTGCGGTGGCCAACCGCTGCGCCGATACCATCAAGCCGGGCCAGTCGCACAAGACCCTGCCGTCGGACGCCTGCGACAAGGCGCTCGGCCTGCTGGACAAGCTGCGCTACGCCAACGGCGACACCCCGACCTCGGTCATCCGCGACCGCATGCAGCGCACCATGCAGAACGACGCGGCGGTGTTCCGTACCAGCAAGACCCTGCAGGAAGGCTGCGGCAAGATGGCCGAGATCTTTGACTCCTTCCAGGACGTCAAGGTCTCCGACCGTTCGCTGGTGTGGAACTCCGACCTGATCGAAACCTACGAGCTGAACAACCTGCTGCTCAACGCGGTGGCGACGATCAACTCGGCCGAACAGCGCAAGGAAAGCCGCGGCGCGCACGCGCATGAAGACTATCCGGACCGCGACGACGTCAACTGGCAGAAGCACACGCTGGTCAGCGTCGACGAGAAGGGCAAGTGCGAGTTCGACTACCGTCCGGTCCACATGTACACGCTGAGCAAGGACGTGGACGTGGTCCCGCCCAAGCCGCGCGTCTACTAAGCGACCTTCGGCATGACCTCCGGCCACGCAGTGCCTGCCACTTCCTCCGCCCACACGGGTGGGGTGGTGCGCGCGCTGCGGGCCGGCGGTGTCGACTTCCTCATCTTCCGTGCTAGCCGCGCCTGCATCGCAGCGCGAGCCGCCTGAGCCAACGAGAACAGCCATGGCCGAGTTTTCCCTCCCCAAGAATTCCAAGATCGGAAAGGGCAAGCACTTCCCCGCCAAGAGCGGCGCGAAGAACACCCGTACGTTCAAGATCTACCGCTGGAATCCCGACGACGACAGCAACCCGCGTACCGATACCTACGAGATCGATCTGGACGCGTGCGGCCCGATGGTTCTGGACGCGCTGATCAAGATCAAGAACGAGATCGATCCGACCCTGACCTTCCGTCGTTCGTGCCGCGAGGGCATCTGCGGTTCGTGCGCGATGAACATCGATGGCACCAACACGCTGGCCTGCACCCGCGCCATCGCTGACTGCGGCAAGGCCGAAGTGCCGATCTACCCGCTGCCGCACATGAGCGTGGTCAAGGATCTGGTGCCGGACCTGACCCACTTCTACGCGCAGTACGCGTCGATCAAGCCGTGGATCCGCACCCAGACCCCGCCGCCGCCGGATCGCGAGCGCCTGCAGTCGCCGGAAGACCGCAAGAAGCTGGACGGGCTGTACGAGTGTATTCTGTGCGCCTGCTGCTCGACCAGCTGCCCGAGCTACTGGTGGAACGGTGAGCGTTACCTGGGCCCGGCGATCCTCCTGCAGGCCTACCGCTGGATCGTCGATTCGCGCGACGAGGACACCGGGGCGCGTCTGGACGACCTGGAAGATCCGTTCAAGCTGTACCGCTGCCACACCATCATGAACTGCGCCCGGACCTGCCCGAAGGGCCTGAACCCGGCCTTGGCCATCGCCGAGATCAAGAAGCTCATGATGGCGCGCCGCGCCTGACGTAGCGCCGGGCTCAGCCCGCGGCTCTGTAGCGCCGGGCTCTGCCCGCGGCTCCGTAGCGCCGGGCTCTGCCCGGCTGAACCGAAAAGGTAAAGCCGAGCCATGCTCGGCTTTACCGTTTAAGGCCTTGCCGTTCAAGGAGCCACACCGATGGATGAAGCAACCCTGCTGAAAAAGCTGCGCTGGCGCTGCCGCCGTGGCATGCGTGAGCTGGACCAGCTGTTCGAGCGTTACCTTGACCGCGAATGGGCCGGTGCGCCGACTGCAGAGCGCGAGGTTTTCCTGTTCCTGCTGGAATGCGAGGACGATAGGCTGTGGCGGTGGTTCATGGGCTACGAGGAGTGCCCCCATGCCGAGCCGGCCGCGCTCATCGCCAGGATCCGCGCCCTGCCGGCTTGAATGGCGGCCCTCGCGCAGGCAATGCCGCGTGCAGGTCCTGCTGGCGATGCTCGTGCCCTGGGCGCTGTCGATGAGCGATCTGCCGTCGCCGCACTGGCAGTGGGTGGCCGGGACGGTCGTGATGGCGTCCCTTGTCGAAGCGGCAGGTCAGGTCCGTCGGCGTACCCGGCACCTGCTTGTTCCGCCTGGCGAGGCGGCCGTCATGGTGGACGGCAGGCCGGTCGAGGCCTTCGTGGTGCGGTTCCGGGGACCGCTGGTCCAGCTTCGCTGGCGGCAGGGGGGGCGCCGGCACGCACTGCTGTTCTGGCCCGATACCCTGTCGGCGGCGCAGCGACGTGAACTGCGACTGGCCGTCGGCAACCGCTGCATTTCCCGTTCACGTCGCGCAATGGCACCATAGCCTGAATTGTCCGGCACACCTGCATGTTCAAACCCATACCTGTCGCAATCGGCCTGCGTTACCTGCGCGCCAAACGTCGCAACGGCTTCATCTCCTTCATCTCGATGGCGTCCATCCTTGGCATCGCGCTGGGCGTGACCGTGCTGATCACCACCCTGGCGGTGATGAGCGGCTTCCAGAAGGAGATCCGCGACCGCCTGCTGCAGATGTCCGCGCATACCACCATCACCAGCGACGGCGCGCCGATGGCCGACTGGCAGCGGTCGGTGGATCTGGCCATGAAGGACCCGCGTGTGGCCGGTGCCGCGCCGTACATCGAGATCCAGGCCATGCTGAGCGGTCCACGCGTGCAGGGCGCGATCGTGCAGGGCATCGACCCGGCGCTGGAGCCCACGGTCTCGGTCATCAATCAGAAGCTCAAGCGCGGCAGCTACGACAGCCTGACCCCCGGCAGCTACAACCTGCTGCTGGGCAGTGAACTGGCCATCTGGCTCGGCGTGGATGTCGGAGACACCGTGGTAGTGACGCTGGCCGAAGTGCAGGGCACGCCGATGGGCGCGATGCCGCGGCTGAAGCGCTTCACCGTCAGCGGCATCTTCGAGGCCGGCTACAACGAGATCGACCGCGGCGTGGCCTACGCCAACATGAGCGACCTGGAGCGTGTCCTGCGCATCGATGGCGCGACCGGCGTGCGCCTGAAGCTGCACGACATGGACAAGGCGCTGGATGTCGGCCTGGATCTGGCGCATGCGCTGCACGGGGCCTACCGGGTCAGCGACTGGACCCAGCAGAACGCCAACCTGTACCACTCGCTGCGCATGGAAAAAGTGGTGATGGGCATCCTGCTGTCGCTGATCATCGCGATGGGGGCCTTCAACCTGGTGTCCTCGCAGGTGATGCTGGTCACCGACAAGCAGGCCGACATCGCGATCCTGCGCACGCTTGGCCTGACCCCGGGCGGGGTGATGCAGGTCTTCATGGTGCAGGGCTCGCTGATCGGCATCTTCGGTACCGTGATGGGCGTGATCGGCGGCATCACCCTGACCTTGAATCTCGAACGCATCCTCGGTGCGATCGAGACGGTGTTCAACGTCAAGCTGCTGCCCGAGGACGTCTACTACATCACCGGCCTGCCCACCGACATGCAGGCGCCGGACATCATCATCATCACGGTGGTCGCACTGGTCATGAGCTTCCTGGCGACGTTGTATCCCGCGTGGCGCGCTGCCCGCACCCAGCCGGCGGAGGCCCTGCGTTATGAATGATGTGATCGGGCATGACGTGAGCGTCCGCGGCCAGGAAGTGCTCCGCGCCGAGCGCCTGGGCAAGACCTATTCCGAAGGGCGCATGCAGACCCCGGTCTTCGATGGCCTGGACCTGAGCGTCAACACCGGCGAGACGGTCGCGATCATCGGCGCCTCCGGTGCCGGCAAGAGCACCCTGCTGCATCTGCTTGGTGGCCTGGACCTGCCCACGGCGGGCGAGGTGCTGGTGGCTGGCGTGCGCATGTCGCAGCTCTCCGATGCAGCGCGCGGCAGCCTGCGCAACCGCACGCTGGGCTTCGTGTACCAGTTCCATCACCTGCTGCCCGAATTCACCGCGTTGGAGAACGTGATGATGCCGGTGCTGCTGGGCGGTGCGGACGTGGCCGATGCACAGGCGCGCGCCCGTTCGCTGCTGGAGTCGGTCGGCCTGGGCCACCGCCTGGAGCACAAGCCCAGCGAGCTGTCCGGTGGCGAGCGCCAGCGCGCCGCCGTGGCCCGCGCGCTGGTCAACCGGCCGGCCTGCGTGCTGGGCGACGAGCCCACCGGCAACCTGGACGACAAGACCGCCGCGACCGTGTTCGACCTGATGCTGGAGCTCAACCGCGCCCACCACACCAGTCTGGTGCTGGTGACCCACGACCGCAGCCTGGCACGCAAGCTGGACCGCGTGCTGGAACTGCGCGAAGGTCGCCTGCACGCCTTGTCGCACGACCAGGTCTGAGCACCCCGTCCAGGCGCTGAACTGCCGGCGGGCTGCATGCGCCGGCATCATCCCGGGGGGCGCATGATGCCTGCAGCCCACCCCGCCGGAGGTTCCATGAAAGCCCATGTTGCCGTCGCCCTGTGCCTGGCCCTGTCCGCCTGTGCGACCAGTGGTCGCCTGACGTCCGAGCAGAAGCTGTCGCTGTACCGCGCCCATGCGGCACCGCCGCAGCAGGACATGCCGCTGTATGGCGGCATCAATGGCTGGACCGAACTGGGCGACAGTGCGCTGGCGGTATGGACGCGCCCGAGCGAGGCCTATCTGCTCGAGCTGACCGGCCCGTGCCAGGGCCTGGACTACGCGCTGGAGATCGCGCTGACCAGCCGCACCGGACGGGTGTCATCGCGCTTCGACAAGGTCCTGGTCCGCGACCCGACCTCGGGCCCGATGAACATGCCGTGCTTCATCCGCAGCATCCAGAAACTGGACATCAAGGCGCTGCGCGCGTCCGAACAGGACATGCGCCAGGCGAAGCTGCAGGAGCGGGAGCCGTAAGGCGTACCGCGACCTGCCGTGCAGGTGCCGGCCACTGGCCGGCACAGCGGCCTCACGCCTCCGGCGCGACGTAACCGGCCGGCTTTTCTGCGCCGCCGGAGAACAGGTACTTGACCAGCTCTTCTTCCAGGAACGCGCGGTGCCTGGGATCGCGCGGCGACAGCCGGTTCTCGTTGATCAGCATCGTCTGGTGCGCCAGCCATGCGGCCCACGCGCTCTTGCCGATGTGATTGAAGATGCGCTGGCCGAGATCGCCGGGATAGGGCACGAAGTCCAGGCCGTCGGTGTCGCGTTGTTCGTACTGGCAGAAAACGGTGCGGGGCATGGGCTTACTCGGAAACGGGTGGGGAGGACGCGCGTCGCATTGTACGGCGCTTGGGCGAGGCGGGCGGCGCGCCGGTGTCGAGCAGCTTGCGGATCGGTGCGGGCAGGCCGAGCGTGGGCAGGTCCACTGGAGCGACCCAGCGCAGGCCCGGGACATCGGCGCGCAGGCCGTCCACCTGGCAGGACAGCACCTGCAGGTGCAGGCGGTAATGGCTGAAGGTGTGTTCCAGCACCGGCATCGCCTCCGCGTCGTCCAGCGAGCCGTGCAGGTGCGCGTCGAACCAGTCCTGCAGCGCGCTGCCATGCTCGGCCTGGGGCAGCGTCCACAACTGCGCCCAGATGCCGGTGTCTGGCCGCTTCTGCAGCAGCACGCGGCCGCGGCCATCGCGCAGCAGCAGGGCCACGGCCTCGCGCTCGGGCAGTGCCTTGCCTGGTTTGGGCGTGGGCAACCGGTCGGTGCGGCCTTCACGGCGCGCCACGCAATCGTCCTGCAACGGGCAGATCACACAGGCGGGACGGCTGCGGGTGCATACGGTGGCGCCCAGATCCATCTGCGCCTGCGTGTAGTCGGCCATGCGACCGTCGGGAACGTGCTGTACGTGCGCCTCTGCCAGCCCCCAGAGCACCTTCTCCACGGCCGGCAGACCGGGAAAGCCGTCGATGCCGTGATAGCGGGTGAGCACGCGTTTGACGTTGCCGTCGAGGATCGCATGGCGATCGTTCCAGGCCTGGCTGAGGATTGCGGCGGCGGTACTGCGGCCGATGCCGGGCAGGGCGTGCAGCGCGTCGAGATCGCGCGGCAGCTCGCCATCGTGATCGGCCACGCAGCGTTGCGCGGCGGCATGCAGGTTGCGCGCACGCGCGTAGTAGCCAAGCCCGGCCCACCGTGCCATCACGGCGTCGTTGCTGGCTGCGGCCAGCGCGGGCAGGGTGGGGAAGACCTGCAGGAACGTCAGAAAGTACGGAATGACCGTACTGACCTGGGTCTGCTGCAGCATGATCTCCGACAGCCACACCCGGTACGGCGAGCGCGGGTGCTGCCACGGCAGGTCATGCCGGCCGTGGCCGTCGAACCACGGCAGCAGGCGGCCGACGAAGGCGTCGCCGCGCCCGTCCACGCCGGGCATCAGCCGCCCAGAGCCTCGGGCAGCAGCGCGTCGACGAACGCTTCCGGATCGAACACGCGCAGATCTTCCGGGCGCTCGCCGATGCCGGCGAAGCGGATCGGAATGCCGAACTCGCGGGCCAGCGCGAACACCACGCCCCCCTTGGCGGTGCCATCCAGTTTGGTCACCACCAGGCCGGTGACGTTGACCGCCGCGTGGAACTGGCGCAGCTGGGAGAGGGCGTTCTGCCCGGTGGTACCGTCGATCACCATCAGCACCTCGTGCGGCGCGGCCGGATCGATCTTGCCCAGCACGCGGCGGATCTTGCCCAGCTCGTTCATCAGGCCGGACTGGGTATGCAGGCGGCCGGCGGTGTCGGCAATCAGTACCTCTGTGCCGCGTGCCTTGCCGGCCTGCAGCGCATCGAAGGCGACCGATGCCGCATCGGCATTCTGGCCCTGGGCCACCACGGCCACGCCGTTGCGCTCGCCCCAGGCCTGCAGCTGGGCCACGGCGGCGGCGCGGAAGGTGTCGCCGGCGGCCAGCATCAGACTGTGGCCGTCGTCCTTGAAGCGCTTGGCCAGCTTGCCGATGGTGGTGGTCTTGCCCACCCCGTTGACGCCGACGGTGAGCACCACGAAGGGCTTGGCGGTGCGGTCGATGACCAGTGGTCTGGCGACCGGCTGCAGGATCGCGATCAGCTCGCTGCGAAGAGCGGCCAGCAATGCCTTGGCGTCGGCGAACTCTCGCGCCTTCATGCGCTTGCGCAGGCCCTCGACCAGCGCGGTGGTGGCGCCAACGCCGACATCGGCGGTGATCAGGGCGGTTTCCAGCTCGTCGAGCAGGTCGTCGTCGAGCTTGGGATTGCGCGAGAACAGGCCGCCGAAGCTGCGGGCGATGACGCTGTTGCGCAGGCGGTCGCGCCAGCCGAGCTTGCCGGGAGCGGCCGGAGCGGTGGTATCGCCGGGCTCGAGGATGTCGGCGGCCGGGGCGGCGGCCGCCACGGGCGGTTCGGTCGGCTGAGCGGCTTCCTGCACGATGTCGGTGGCGACCAGGACCGGCGGGGTCACCTGCACGACGGGTGCAGGGTCGGTCGGGCGCTGGCCGGCGGGCGGCACTACCGGTGTGGTCGGTTCCGGGGGCGTGGCGGCCCGGGCGACCGGTGCGGTCGATTCCACGGGCGCGGTGGGCGGGACGACCGGCGCGGGCGGTTGGGCCGGCGGCGCGGCAGCATCAGCCGCCTGCGGGAACGCGGCGGCCAGCTCTTCAGCCGAGTAGTGCTGGGTCTTGGGCGCGTCCTGTGGGGCGTCCTGGGGCTTTTTGCGACGGAAGAAACTGAGCATTGGATTCGGCGCTGAAATCAGGGGGATATGCTACCACTCGGGCCTGTCAGCCCCGAGTGCACTCAAGTGCGCGGCCCGGCGGCCGCTATCGACGGTGGAGGGCCGCACGGGGCGGTCCGGGGTGCATCCGGGTGGGCAATATTCTGGCAATCGCGGGCAGCGGCATGCGTGCGGCCCAGCAGGGCGTACTGGTGGCCGCGCACAACGTGGCCAGCCTGGACGCGTCCGACGCGACGCGTCTGCAGGTGCTGCGGGGCGCTGCGCCTGCCGGCGGGGTGCAGTCCGTCGTGGGCACCACGCCCCAGGACCCGACGGCCCCGTTGACCGACCTGCTGGCCGCCCGCAACGAGGTGCTGGCATTCACGGCCAATGCCGCCGTGATCCGGCGCTCCGATGGCATGCTTGGCGCATTGCTGGACGCAACCGCCTGACCGTGGGTCGCCACCGTTGGCCGGCACGACCGGGTCATGTGACTTTCCTGGAGCCCGTCGTGGCAGGACGATGCCGACCCGCGGCCGGCATCGTCGGGTGCCGCGGTCTTACGCGGACAGTTCGAGCAGGAGCTTGTTGAGCCGGCGCACGTAGGCGGCCGGGTCCTTCAGCGTGTCGCCGGCTGCCAGGGCGGCCTGGTCGAACAGCACGCGGCTGAGGTCGTCGAAGCGTGCCGCGTCGGCTTCCTGGTCGAGCTTGCCGATCAACGGGTGGCCGGGGTTGAACTCGAACACGGGCTTGCTGTCCGGCACCTTCTGGCCGCTGGCTTCCAGGATCTGGCGCATCTGCAGGCCCAGGTCCTGTTCGCCGATGGCCAGGATCGCCGGGGAGTCGGTGAGGCGGTGCGAGACGCGCACGTCGGCCACGTCCTCGCCGAGCGCGGTCTTGAGCCGCTCGACCAGGGCCTGCTTGTCCTTGGCGGCTTCTTCCTGGGCCTGCTTGTCTTCCGCCGACTCCAACGCGCCGAGGTCGAGGTCGCCGCGTGCGACGTCAACGAACGACTTGCCGTCGAAGTCGGTCAGGTAGCCCATCAGCCACTCGTCGATGCGGTCGGTGAGCAGCAGTACTTCGATGCCCTTCTTGCGGAACACTTCCAGATGCGGGCTGTCCTTGACCTGGGTATGGCTGTCGCCGGTCAGGAAGTAGATCTTGTCCTGGCCTTCGATCATGCGGCCGACGTAGTCGGCCAGGGACACGCTCTGCTCGCCGCCGGCGTCATGGGTGGAAGCGAAGCGCAGCAGGCCGGCCACCTTTTCGCGGTTGCCGTAGTCTTCGGCGGGGCCTTCCTTGAGGACCTGGCCGAACTGCTTCCAGAAGCCGGCATAGACGTCCGGCGAGTCCTTGGCGAGCTTGTCGAGCATGTCCAGCGAGCGCTTGGTGAGCGCGGCCTTCATCGAGTCGATGACCGGGCCGGACTGCAGGATTTCGCGCGAGACGTTCAGCGACAGGTCGTTGGAATCCACCACGCCCTTGATGAAGCGCAGGTACAGCGGCAGGAACTGCTCGGCCTGGTCCATCACGAACACGCGCTGCACGTAGAGCTTCAGGCCCTTGGGCGCATCGCGGTGGTAGAGGTCGAACGGCGCGTGGCCGGGCACGTACAGCAACGAGGTGTACTCGAGCTTGCCTTCGACCTTGTTGTGGCTCCACGCCAGCGGGTCCTGGTGGTCGTGCGCGGCGTGCTTGTAGAACTCGCGGTACTCGGCGTCGGTGATCTCGTTGCGCGGACGGGTCCACAGCGCGCTGGCGCGGTTGACGGTTTCCCACTCGGGCTCGGCCGGTGCATCGTCGCCGTGGGCGTTCTTGACCATCTGGATCGGCAGGCCGATGTGGTCGGAGTACTTCTTGATGATGCCGCGCAGGCGCCAGCCATCGGCGAAGTCGAGCTGGTCGTCCTTCAGGTGCAGCACGATGCGGGTGCCGCGCTCGGGCTTGTCGATGCTCTCGACGTCGAACTCGCCTTCGCCTCGCGAGGACCAGTGCACGCCTTCGCTGGCGGGCAGGCCGGCGCGGCGCGAGTAGACGTCGACCTGGTCGGCGACGATGAAGGCGCTGTAGAAGCCGACGCCGAACTGGCCGATCAGCTGGGAGTCCTTCTTCTGGTCGCCGGAGAGCTGGCGCAGGAAGTCGCCCGTGCCGGACTTGGCGATGGTGCCAAGGTGCGCGATGGCCTCGTCACGGCTCATGCCGATACCGTTGTCGTCGATGGTCAGGGTGTGGGCATCGGCATCGAAGCTGACGCGGATGCGCAGGTCGCTGTCGTTCTCAAGAAGGGCCGGCTGGGTCAGCGCTTCGAAGCGCAGTTTGTCCGAGGCGTCGGCAGCGTTGGAGATCAGCTCGCGAAGGAAGATTTCCTTGTTGGAGTACAGCGAGTGGATCATCAGCTGCAGCAGCTGCTTGACTTCGGTCTGGAAGCCCAGGGTTTCTTTTTGGGTCTGCACGGTCATGAGTGGCGATGCTCCTTGGACGATGCCGCGCCCTGCGCGGCGGCTGGCTCAAGGGGTAGGGGCGGCGGGGTGGGTTTTCAAGAGCGTGCGGATACCCGCCGTTTGTATCCTTCCTGGCTCGGGGGCGATGCAGGTCGCGGTTGCAGCCGGCCACTCGGAGGTCCTGATCAGGGGCCTTTTTCCACGGGAGGAGGGCTTGCACGCGACACTGCCCGTCTGTCGATCAGATGTCTGCATTGAATCCGGTGCGGTCATTGGCTGGGCGAATGGCGGGAGGGTCGGGCGGCGGTGCCATCCGCCGTCTCCGGTGCATGAAACGCGCCCGCCGGGGATCAGCGCTTAGAATGTCGGCCCGCCCCCCGTTGCCCCTGTGCCATGACCCGTGCCGCACCGTTTTCCCTGTCGACCCGTCCAGCCAGGCGCCGGGCATGACGCCGCGTCAGCCCGCAGCACCGGCGGTGGGGCAGGTGCGCATCATCGGCGGCAAGTGGCGTGGGACGAAGCTGCCCGTGCCACTGTCGCCGGGCCTGCGGCCGAGCAGCGACCGGGTCCGCGAGACGCTGTTCAACTGGCTGATGCCGCGGTTGGGCGGGGCGCGGGTGCTGGACCTGTTTGCCGGCAGCGGCGCGCTGGGACTGGAGGCGGTGTCGCGCGGGGCGGCGCACGCCACCTTGGTGGAGAAAGACGGGGGGCTGTCCCGGCAGCTGCGCGAGTCGGTGACCCGGCTGGGCGCGCAGGGGCTGGTGGAGGTCGTCCAGGCCGACGCCCTGCAGTGGCTGCGTCAGCCGGCCGGGGCGCTGGCCGATATCGCCTTCGTCGACCCGCCGTTTGCCGCCGGGCTGTGGGACGCGGTGATCGCCGGACTGCCGGCGCACCTGGCCCCCGATGCCTGGCTGTACGTGGAGTCGCCGGCCGGTCAGGCGCCACGATTGCCGGCGCCGTGGCTGCTGCACCGCGAGGGGAGCACCCGGGAGGTCCGTTTCGCCCTGTACCGCCGCGCCGCTGCTACACTTTCACCAGATCACAACGTGTAGCTGCCGTATGACCGTGGCCAACCGCCGCATTGCCGTGTACCCGGGCACCTTCGATCCGATCACCAACGGTCACATCGACCTGGTGAACCGGGCCGCGCCGCTGTTCGAAAAGGTGGTGGTGGGTGTGGCGCAGAGCCCGTCAAAGGGGCCGACGCTGCCGCTGGAGCTGCGGGTGTCGCTGGCGCGTGAGGCGCTGGCCCACCACCGCAACGTGGAAGTGCGCGGTTTTGATACGTTGCTGGCGCATTTCGTGCGCTCCATGCAGGGTGGCGTGCTGCTGCGCGGCCTGCGTGCGGTGTCCGATTTCGAGTACGAATTCCAGATGGCGAGCATGAACCGCCATCTGATCCCGGAAGTCGAGACGTTGTTCCTGACCCCGGCCGAGCAGCACAGCTTCATTTCGTCTTCGCTGGTCCGCGAGATCGCCCGTCTGGGCGGCGACGTGTCCGGCTTCGTTCCCGCGTCGGTGCTGGAAGCGCTGCGCAGGGTCCGGGAAGCGAAGTCGGGCCCGACGCAATAACCGCCAGACCCATACATACCAAGAACCACCAAGGGAGGAATTCCATGAACAACACCATGCGTGCCATGCTGATCGCGTCGTTCGCGCTGGCCTTCACCGCCTGCAAGAAGGAAGAGGCTGCTCCGGTCGCCGAAGCCCAGCAGGCGCTGGTCGCCCCGGGCAAGGACGACGATGCCGGCTGGAAGAAGTACCTGCAGGCCGTGGCCGTGCAGAACATGGGCAACATCACCAACAGCCCGTTCCTGTATTACCTCGGGCCGGAATCGGACCCGCAGTTCCAGGACAAGTACGAGCGCCAGGTTGAAAGCGCCACCCAGGCCGTCGCCCGTGGCGTGCAGCCGGGCAACATGCTGGCCTTCGGTTCGTCTGCCTCGGGCAAGATGGCCGACATGATCCAGACCGTGTTCAAGGACGTGTCGCCGGACTCGATGAAGGGCGTGCGCGTCGTGTTCATCGGCCAGGCCGCCGACAACGCCCGCGTGCAGTCCATCGTGCAGCCGACCGGCGCCGAGTACATCTTCGTCGAAGCCAAGTAACCCGTGCAGTGGCGGCCGCGCCCCGCGCGCGGCCCGGGCGGCGTCCTGCGGGGCGCCGCCGATCATCGGCCGGTGCCCTGCGCTGGCCGGTTTTCTTCCGCCGGCGCGGGCGTGGAGTAACGCCATGTCGCTGAAAATCAATGAGCTCTGCGTCAACTGCGACGTCTGTGAGCCGGCCTGCCCCAATCAGGCCATCTCGATGGGTGAAACCATCTACGTGATCGACCCGGCCCGCTGCACCGAGTGCGTGGGACACTTCGACGAACCCCAGTGCGTGGTCGTCTGCCCGGTGGAATGCATCGATCCCGATCCGGACATCCCGGAAACCCAGGAAGCGCTGTTGGCCAAACTGCATGGGCTGCAGCGTGATCATCCCGAACTGTATGTCACGGAGTCCCCGTCCGAATGAACAGGCTGTCGCGTCGTTGGTTGCTGCTGGTGCTGCTGTGGGCACCGGTGGCCTGGTCTGCTGGATCCACCCCGGCGTCGTTGGCCAAGCACCCGGAGGGCGCGGCGATTGCCAGCGGGCACCATCTGGCCACCGAGGCCGGCATGGAGATCCTCGCCAAGGGCGGCAACGCGTTCGATGCCGCCGTGGCGGTGTCCTCGGTGCTGTCGGTGGTCGAGCCGATCAGTTCAGGGCTGGGCGGCGGCGGCTTCTTCCTGCTGCATGACGCGGCCACCGGCAAGGACGTGATGCTGGACGCGCGCGAGACCGCGCCGCAGTCGGCCACGCCCGAGGCGTTCCTGGACGGGAAGGGCGAGCTGGACCGCGACCGCTCGGTGAACGGCGCATGGTCGGCCGGCATTCCCGGCCTGCCGGCGGCGCTGGTAGAGCTGTCGTCCAGGCATGGCAGGCTGCCGCTGCGCACCTCGCTGGAACCGGCGATCCGCATCGCCCGCGACGGTTTCCCGGTGTACGCACGCATGGCCAAGGGCTATGCCTCGCGCCGCGCGGTGATGGAGCGCTATCCCGGCACGCGCGAGGTGTACCTGCGCAACGGCAAGCCGATCGCCGAAGGCGATGTGTTCCGGCAGCCGGAACTGGCCGCCACCCTGGAGCGCTTGGCCGACAAGGGCTTCGACGGTTTTTACCGCGGGCAGACCGGCGCGCTGCTGCTGGCGGGCGTGAAGCAGGCCGGCGGCCGCTGGACGGCCGAGGAACTGGCCGGCTACCGGGTCAAGCAGCGCGAGCCGATCGTGTTCAAGTACCGCGACTGGACCGTCACCACCGCCGCGCCGCCCTCCTCCGGTGGCATCGCACTGGCGTCGATGCTGCAGATTCTGGAAGGCTGGGACCTGAAGACGCTCGACGAGGCCCACCGCACCCACCTGGTGGTCGAGGCCATGCGCCGCGCTTACCGCGACCGCACGTTCTTCCTCGGCGATCCGGACTTTGTGCAGATCCCGCAGAAGGTACTGACCAGCAAGGATTACGCGCAGGGGCTGCGCGCCACCATCCACCCGGAGAAGGCGACCCCGAGCGATCTGCTGTCTGGCAATCCGACCCCGCTGGAAGACGACGAGACCACCCACTTCTCGATCATCGACCGCGACGGCAACCGTGTGGGCGCCACCCAGACCGTCAACCTGCTGTATGGCTCGGGCCTGATTCCGTCCGGTACCGGCGTGCTGCTGAACAACGAGATGGACGATTTCGCGCTGAAGCCGGGCACGCCCAATGCCTTCGGAGTGATGGGGTATGCGGCCAACGCACCCAAGCCGGGCAAGCGCATGCTCAGCTCGATGACCCCGACCTTCATGGAATCGGCGGACAAGGTGGTGGTACTCGGCACGCCGGGCGGCAGCCGCATCATCACGATGGTGCTGCTGGGCATCCTCGGCTACGACGCCGGGCTGGACGCCCAGCAGGTCGCGGCGTTGCCGCGCTACCATCACCAGTGGCTGCCCGACGTGATCGAGGCCGAGAGCGGTGCCTTCGACGATGCCACCCTCCGGCAGCTCCAGGCGATGGGCCACAAGGTCGATCTGCCCGGCGACAGCGCGGCCGGCGGCCGTGGCTCCAGCCACGTCTGGGGCAACCTGCAGACCGTGGAATGGAACCGGCGCAGCAACGTGCTCAGTGGCGGCAGCGATCCGCGCAATCCGGTGGGCAGCGCCGCGGTTTCACCGGCACGCTGATCCACACCACCGATGAAAAGCCCCGTCCTGTGGACGGGGTTTTTCGTTCGCGCCGGATCGGGTTGACTAGCGAATATTTAACGGCGACGGCACGATACTTTCCGCATGAAACTCTGGTCCATTCGCGGCAATTCACAGAAGCTCGACGGCGGCGCGATGTTCGGCAACGCGCCGCGCGCCGTATGGGAAAAATGGGCGGCACCGGACAAGCTCAATCGCATCGAGCTGGCCTGTCGCGCGCTGCTGGCGAGCCCGCTGGCCGGCAAGACGGTGCTGTTTGAAACCGGCATCGGCGCGTTCTTCGAACCCCGGCTGCGCGACCGCTACGGCGTGCAGGAATCCAGCCACGTGCTGATCGAATCGCTGCGCGAAGCCGGCTTCGAACATGAAGACGTGGATGTCGTGGTGCTCAGCCACCTGCATTTCGACCATGCAGGCGGGCTGCTGGCGCCGTGGAGCGAAGGGCGCGCGCCGGAACTGCTGTTCCCCAACGCCACGTTCCTGGTCGGTGCCGGACACTGGGAGCGCGCGTTGCATCCGCACCCGCGCGACCGCGCCAGTTTCATTCCAGAGCTGCCAGGCCTGCTGCAGGCCAGCGGCCGCCTGGAGATCGTCGACGGCCCCTATTCACAGGCGCTTGGCGAAAGCGTGCGTTTCACCTTCAGCGATGGCCATACGCCGGGGCTGATGCTGGCCGAGATCGTGGGACCCGAGCAGGTGGACGGGCAGGCGCGGGGCGGTGTGGTGTTCTGTGCAGACCTGATTCCCGGCCGTTCCTGGGTGCATGTGCCGATCACGATGGGCTACGACCGCAATGCCGAGCTGCTGATCGACGAGAAGCGCAGCTTCCTGGAGGACAAACTGGCGCGCAACGTGCACCTGTTCTTCACCCACGACCCGCAGTGCGCGCTGGCCCAGGTCACGCGCGATGAGAAGGGCCGCTTCGGCACCGCCCACGAGCAGGGCGAGCTCAAGGCGCGTGCGCTGGCGTAAGCCACACGGGAGCCGCCTGCCGGCATCGTGCCGCATCGCGTGTGTTTGATCGACGTCGTCGTAGAGCCGGCCTCTGGCCGGCTATCGCGCGCAGTGCAGGCGTGTTGATGTCCGGTGCGAACAGCAGCCGAGCAACGGTCGGCTCTGCCGGGGCGCAGGGGTGGAGACAGGCCCCCCGCTGCCTGCGGTCAATGCGCTTTCAGGCAACTGCTCATGAAGGTCCTGCGGGCGTCGCCGGCCAGCTTCCTGGCGGCGGCATCGGCGTTGCAGGTCTTCATACGTTCCTGCGGCGTGGTGGCCGGGGCGGCGGGGCCGCTCAGGCAGGCCTTCTGCGCGGTTTTGTAGTCCTCGCCGGTCTTGCCCTTGTTCTTGGCCGAACAGTCGGCCATGCGCTGCTGCTGGGGCGTGGCGGCGGCGGCGATCACCGGACTGCCGAGCAACAGCAGGCAGGCGAGCAGGGGGAGGGTCTTCATCGCAGGCTCCACGCACGGGTTGAGATGCGCGCAGCGTCCGCCCGGCGGGGCATAGGCGGTGTGAAGCGCCAGCACGTGGAAACCGCGGCCGGCGCGGTGCGTCGGATCAGCCGGCGACGCGGGTACCGAAGATGCGGTCGCCCGCATCGCCCAGGCCCGGCAGGATGTAGCCTTTCTCGTTGAGCTGGGCATCGATGGCGGCGGTAAAGATCTCGACGTCCGGATGCACGGCCTGCACGGCGGCGATGCCTTCCGGTGCGGCGACCAGGAAGATGCCCTTGATGCGGCGGGCGCCGGCGCGCTTGAGCATGTCGATCGTGGCGATCAGGGTGCCGCCGGTGGCCAGCATCGGGTCCAGGATCAGCGCGTCGCGCTCTTCGAGGCGGCCGGTCAGGCGTTCGAAGTAGGGCACCGGCTGCAGGGTTTCCTCATCGCGCTGCAGGCCGACCACGCTGACGCGCGCCGCCGGGATCAGCGACAGCACGCCGCTGAGCATGCCCAGCCCGGCGCGCAGGATCGGCACCACGGTGATTTTGGCGCCGGCGATGCGCTGCACCGTCACCGGGCCGGCCCAACCGGCCATCGTGTGGGCTTCGGTCTCCAGGTCGGCGGTGGCCTCGTAGGCGAGCAGGCCGCCGAGCTCGTTGGCCAGTTCGCGGAAGTCCTTGGTGCTCAGGGAGGCATCGCGCATCAGGCCGATCTTGTGCTGCACCAGCGGATGGCGCACTTCGACGATTCTCATGGGACAGGGGCTGAAAAAGAGGGGAGGCGCCTAGTGTGCCGCAACCCCACCCAAAGCCCAACGACCAGCGCCCGGACGTGCGCGCTGCCCCCGGTGTCATGCCCATGCAACCTGCCGGACATACCGTGCTGACCCAATCTTTACACCGTTGGGGATAGCTGTGCAGAAGAAGTCACCGTTGGGGCTGGCCATCAGCCTGTCGTTGCTGGTCATGGCCAGTCCGTCCGCTTTCGCCGCCGATACGGCAGTCGCGACCGCGGCCGTCGGCGCCGAGGCGATCGATCTGGATCGCATTGAAGTCCGGCCGCAGCTGGAGTCGCAGACCCGCGCGGTCGACCTCAAGCGCAGCAGCGACGCCATCGAAGATGCCGTCTCCTCCGACGCGATGGGGGTGTACCCGGACAAGAATGTGGCCGAGTCGCTGCAGCGCCTGCCGGGCGTGAGCGTGACTCGCGACCAGGGCGAGGGGCGCTTCGTGGTCATCCGTGGCCTGGACGCGGCGCTGAACAGCGTCAGCGTCGATGGCATCGCCATCGGCACCCCGGAAGATTCCAGCCGCGCCGCGCCGCTGGACGTGATTCCCTCCGACTCGACCGAGCGCCTGCGCGTGGTCAAGTCGCCCACCCCGGACATGCCCGGCGATGCCATCGGCGGCGCGATCCTGGTCGAGTCGGCGTCGGCTTTCGACCGTGAAGGACGCAGCCTGCGCGGCAAGGTCGAAGCCAGCCACCAGCAGCTCTCCGGCAACACCAGCCCCAAGGCGGCCATCAACTACAGCGAAGTGTTCGGCGACACCCTGGGCGTCGCGCTGGGCGTGAACTACCAGAACCGCACGTTCGAGTCGGACAACACCGAGGTCGAGTACGGCACGTTCGACGGCGGCGCCGATGACGATCTGTTCGCCAACAGCCTGCAGCAGCGCAAGTACGAGATCGAGCGCAAGCGCATCGGCGCCAACCTCAACTTCGACTGGCGCCCCGACGACGACAACCGCTACTACCTGCGCACGCTGTACAGCCAGTTTGACGATGCCGAGACCCGCCAGCGTACCCTTTTCAATTTCGGTGATGGCGAGGTGACCGCGCGCGGCAACAACCAGTACACCATCGACGAACTCCCGGCCGATGCGATCCAGAAGCGCATGCGCTACCGCACCAAGAAGGAAAACACCTTCGCCGCCAGCCTCGGCGGCGAGAACCGGCTGACGGGCGCGGTGGTGGACTACAAGGTCGGCTACACGCGCACCGAAGAGCGCGTCAACGACGAGATGGAAGCGCGCTTCAAGTACAACGGCGACGACCTGACCGCCACCGTGGACCAGAACAGTGGCATTCCGCGCTACACGCTCAGCGATGCCGGTTGGATCAGCAACGCCAACTACGACTTCGACCGCGTGGTGCTGTCACCCAAGCAGGTCAACGACCAGGAGCGCAGCGCGCAGATCAACGTGCGTTTCGACGGTGATGCGTCCAGCTACAAGGTCGGGCTGCTTGGCCGCTGGCGCGACCGTGACGTGAACGTGGACGAGCGCGAGCTGCGCGTCGGCCCGAAGATCGCGCTGTCGGACTGGACCGCCGCCACCCCCGATCACCGTGGCGGCAACCTGGGCCAGGGCATGAGTTCGGATGCGATGCGTCGCTACTGGGCGCAGTCCGGCGGTCAGTACAGCGCACGTCCGCAGGACGCAGGCGGCAATGCGATGGCCTCGCTGGAAGAGGACTACACCGCCAGTGAAGACATCTTCGCCAGCTATGCGATGGGCACCTGGGATATCGGCGCGCTGCGCATCATCGGCGGCGTGCGCGTGGAGAACACCCGGTTCGCGGCCACCGGCAACAGCGTGGACGTGGCCAGCAATGGCCGCAGCTACACAGTCACCCCGTTGAACGTCAGCCGCAGCTACACCAGCGTGCTGCCTGGCCTGCACCTGCGCTACGACGCCGGCAGCGACTGGGTGCTGCGTGCGGCCGCCAACAAGACCGTGTCGCGCCCGTCATTCGGCGACATTGCCCCGCGCGTGGGCCTGAACCGGGGCGATGAGGAAGTGCGACTGGGCAACCCGCAGCTGGACCCGTACGAATCCAGGAACCTGGACCTGTCGGTGGAGAAGTACATCGGCAGCACCGGCATCGTATCGCTGGGGCTGTTCCACAAGTCGATCGACGGCTACATCGTCAGCACGCTCAGCAACAACGACCCGGCCTACCCGGGCTATGAAGTGACCCGGGTGATCAACGGCGACAAGGCCACCGTCCGCGGCGCCGAGTTCAATTGGCAGCAGCAGCTCGCCTTCCTGCCGTCCGGCTGGGACGGCCTGCTGGTGGGCGCCAGTGGCACCTGGCTGGACACCGACTTCGACCCCGGCCTGGCCGGCCGCGAGCGCGACGACTTCATGCTGCCGCGCGCCTCCAGGCACGTGTACAGCGCCCATGTCGGCTACGAGAAAGCGGGCTTCAGCACCCGCGTGGCGGCGGTCTACCGCAGCGAATACCTGGATACCCTCGGCGACAGCCGCGCCTACGACATCCATGTGGCGCCCAACACCCAGCTCGACTTCAGCCTGGACTACAAGATCACCGCGAACGTGAGCCTGTATCTGGAAGCGCAGAACCTGCTGGACAAGCCGCTGGAGCTCTATCAGGGCGTACGCTCGCGGACGCTGCAGAATGAAGAATACGGGCGCACCTACGCGCTCGGCCTGAAGGTGGCCCTGTGATGCGTACGACCCACACGCTTGGCCTGCTCGGCCTGGCATTGCTGACCGCCTGCGGCCAGCAGCCCGCACCCGCCGCGTCGGCGCCGGCGGCCGCTGCCGATGCCGCACGCAACATCGCCACAGTTGCCGAAGCCTTCGTCACGCCCATGACCCCGGCCGACAACATCGATTCGCCCGCCAGCTGGACCACGCCGGACGGCCAGCGCTGGCTGATCGCCACCGCCAAGGCCACCGACAAGCTGGTGGTCTACGACGGCCAGACCGGCACGCATCTGCGCGATGTCGGCAGTACGGGTACCGGCTTGGGGCAGTTCGTGCGGCCCAATGGCATCGCGGTGGTCGACGACCTGGTGCTGATCGTGGAGCGCGACAACCACCGCGTGCAGGTGCTGCGGCTGCCGGACTTCGCCCCGCTGGGCGTGTTCGCCGCCGACGACCTGCGCAAGCCATACGGCCTGTGGGTGAACAAGCGCGAGGGCGGCTACGACGTATACGTCACCGATTCCTACGATGCCGGTGAGGATGCCCAAGGCAACGACGTGCTGCCGCCGCTGGCCGAGCTGGACAAGCGCGTGCGCCGCTACGCCATGACGGTTCAGGGCGACAAGGCGCAGGGCACGCTCGTCTCGAGCATCGGCGACACCAGCGAGGCCGGTGCGCTGCGCGTGGTCGAGTCGATCTGGGGCGACCCGGCCAATGACCGTCTGCTGATCGCCGAAGAGGATGAAACCTACGCCAGCGAGTTCAAGGTATACACATTGGCGGGCAGGTTCACCGGCACCACCTTCGGCCGCGACGCCTTCAAGGCGCAGGCCGAGGGCGTGATGCTGCGGACCTGCGACAAGGACGGCTGGTGGATCACCACCGAGCAGGGCAAGCAGCGCAGCGTGTTCCATCTGTTCGACCGCCGCACCTTCAAGCATGTGGGTGCCTTCCAGGGCAATACGGTGGCCAACACCGATGGCATCTGGCTCGATCCGCATGCGTCGCCGCGCTTCCCCGACGGCGTGCTGTATGCCGTGCACGACGACCAGGGCGTGGTGGCCTTCGACTGGGCCAGCGTGGCCCGGCAGTTGTCGCTGCCGCTGGAGTGCGCGCCATGACCCGCGGCTGCCTCGGTGCTGCCGCGCTGGCGTTGTCTCTGCTGCTGGCCGGCCCGGTAGTCGCGAAACAGGCCGACAGCACCGCCGAACCGAACACCCAGGTACCGGTCGGCAATCGCCACTACGCGGCGACCGGCTTCCCTGACCGTATCGTGGCCTCGCCGGCGCAGGACGCCGCGCGCGGCGTCGGCGTGTCGTGGCGGACCGATACGACGGTCAATGCGCCGGTGCTGGAGTGGGTGCTGGCGGGCGATTCGCCGGACGTCGGCACGCCTGTCCGCGTGGTCGCTGCCACCCGCGCGCTGGACACCGAGAACGGTCCCGCCCACTACCACCGCGCCGACATGAGCGGCCTTGCACCGGACACGCTGTATCTGTGGCGGGTGCAGGGGCAGGGGACCTGGAGTGCCTGGAACCAGCTGCGCACCGCCGGCACCGCGCAGCAACCGCTGACGCTGCTGTACTTCGGCGACACCCAGAACAAGAACCTCAGCCATGTTTCGCGGGTGCTGCGTGCCGGGCTGAAAGCCGCGCCGGACGCCCGCCTGAGCCTGTTCGCCGGTGACCTGGTCAGCGGCGGCGACGGCCAGGACGACAGCGAATGGGGTGAATGGTTCGCCGCTGCCGGCTGGCTGCCGCAGGAAACGGCCGTGGCGCCGGCGATCGGCAACCACGAGTACGTCGAGGAGTTCGAGGACACCCCGCAGGAGCGCCGCGTGCTCGGCAGGCATTGGCCGGTCACTTTCGCGCTGCCGCGCAATGGCGTGGCCGCTGCCGACACCAGTACCTACTGGTTCGACTACCAGGGCGTGCGCATCGCGGTGCTCGACGGCACCTCGGCGCTGGATCTGGGCAGCGCCGCCGCACAGGCGGCGTGGCTGGACAAGGTGTTGGCCGACAACCCGCACCCGTGGAGCATCGTGCTGCTGCACCAGCCGTTCTACTCCCCACGCGAAGGGCGCGAGAACGCCGAGCTGCGCGACGTGCTGCTCCCGGTGGTGCGCCGCCACCGCGTCGATCTGGTGCTGCAGGGCCACGACCACACCTACGGGCGTCGCGGCGAAGGCGACGCCGCCACGCCGCAGTTCGTGGTCACCGTGGCAGGCCCGAAGCAGTACCGGTTGTCGGCGCAGGCCCGTGCCACTATGGCGCCGGTGGGTGAGGACACCCAGTTGTTCCAGGTGCTGAAGATCGATCCCCAGCACCTGCGCTACGAGGCGCGCACGGTCACCGGGCGGCTGTACGACGGGTTCGAGTTGACGCGCCGCGCCGATGGCGTCAAACAGAAGGTTGAACTGACCGATGGCCGAATCGCACCCCGCGACTGCACCCGCACACAGACCTTGAAGGGCCGCGCGGACCGTTGCTGGGAATGACCTGTATGCCGGGCGGCTGCGAGCTGCCCGGCCATCGCTGGAGAGAAGGATGGACATGCACCGCACGGCGTCCCGGATGGTGATCGCCACGTTCCTGTTGCTGCTGGCCGGTGCCGGCACCGCCACCAACGCGGTGCTGCACCCGTTCCTGGCCGCGCAGCCGAAGGAAGCTCCCGAGGAAGCGAACCTGGCCGTGGAGATTCCGGCCGGCAGTTTCACCAAGTACGAAATCAAGGAGGACGGGCTGGTGCACGTGGACCGCTTCCAGTCGATGCCGGTGGCGTACCCGGCCAACTACGGCTCGATGCCGCGCACCCTGGCCGGCGACAACGACCCCCTCGACGCGTTGGTGTTGACCCGGGAGCCGTTGCATCCGGGGGTGATTGTGCGGTTCCGCCCGATCGGCTACCTGAAGATGGTGGACAACGGCGAGCAGGACGAGAAGGTGATCGGCGTTCCGACCGACAAACTCGACCCCACCTACGCCGGCATCCGTGACCTCGAGGATCTGCCGCTGATCGAGCGCCAGCGCATCGAGGCGTTTTTCCGCGTCTATAAAGATCTGCCCGCGGGACGCAACCCGGTGCAGCTCACCGGCTGGGGCACGGCGGCCGAGGCCCGGGCCCTGATCCGCGCGTCCATGCAGCGTTTCGATCTGCAGCAGCAGCGCCGCAAGGGTGACTGAGCCTGCGTCTCTGGACGCACGGGGGGGGACGGCGATCCGGGAGATGCGGCTGTGCGGGCTGGGCGGGACAACGCAGTATGTGTGTCCGGCGTCATGACGCCACTCAGCAAGGGCCTGTCCGGATGACGCAGGCGCAGCCTCATGCCTGCGTTGCACGGGCTTTCAGCGCGCGTCGCAGGAACACGGTCATCTCCTTCTCCGCCTGCCTGTCGCCATTGTGCGTGGCCACCGCGATGCCGCGTCGCCATGCCTGGGCGGCGGCCGCCGCGTCGCCAGCCGCCAGGCAGGCTTTGCCCAGCAGCTTCCAGCCGGCCGAGTAGTCCGGGTCCTGGGCCACGCACTGCGCCAGGTGCGTGGTGGCCAGGGCCGGATCGCCTGCGTCGAGCAGGCCCTTGCCGAGGCTGAAGCGCAGCAGCGGGCCATCGCGGCCGCGGTCCAGCAGCTGTTGCAGCGCCTGGATGTCCATTATGGCGTCCTGAGATGGGCATACCGCCCACGATGGAAGGCAAGCGTATCGCCTGGGGCCGTCTCCACGCGGGCGACCCGGCCCAGGATCATCATGTGGTCGCCGCCGGGCAGCGTCCGCTCCACCGTGCACAGCAGATGCCCCACCGCATCGCGGACCACCGCGATGCCACTGGCATGCGGCGTGATCGCGTCCGGCAGGGGGGTATGCCGGAGGCGACCATCGGCAAAGTGACGGGCGATCGCGGTCTGGCCGGCCGCCAGGATGCTGATTCCAAACGGCTGGCCAGGCCGGTACAGCGGCAGGTCCAGCGAGTGCGCGCACAGGCTCCACATGATCAGTGGCGGGTCCAGCGACAGCGAGGCGAACGAATTGATGGTCATCGCCCGCAGTGCGCCGTCTTCGGCGCGGGTGGTGACCACGGCCACGCCGGTGGGGTACTGGCCGAAGGCATGGCGCAGTGCCGCAGCCGTCAAGGTGGCGTCGCCGGGCAGGTCCAGCGCGGGCACGTCCGCGCCTGCCCGGCCGTGATCCAGCGCTGGACCTGCGTCCATCAGCGTCCGCCCGCGGCGTGGAAGCGGCGCGTCACTTCGGCCCAGTCGATCAGTTGGAAGAACGCGGCGATGTAGTCGGGACGACGGTTCTGGTAGTTCAGGTAATACGCATGTTCCCAGACATCCAGACCCAGGATCGGCGTGCCGCCCGACAGCCCGGCGACATCGCCCATCAGCGGGCTGTCCTGGTTGGCGCTGCTTTCCACCCGCAGCGTGCCATCGGGCATCAGGGTGAGCCACGCCCAGCCACTGCCGAAGCGGGTCTGAGCGGCCTTGGTGAATGCCTCCTTGAAGGCCGCGTAGCCCCCCAGGTCACGGGCGATCGCCTCGGCCACCGGGCCTTGCGGCTCGCCGCCGCCGCTGGGGCTGAGCACGGTCCAGAACAGGCTGTGGTTGGCGTGGCCGCCGCCATTGTTGCGCACGGCAGTGCGCAGCGCGTCCGGCAGCGCCTCCAGATCGGCGATCAGCGTTTCCACCGGCGTCTGGTCGATACCGGCATCGGCGAGTGCCGCGTTGAGGTTGTTGATGTAGGTCTGGTGGTGGCGTGCGTGGTGGATCTCCATCGTGCGCGCGTCGAAGTGCGGTTCCAGCGCCTCGTAGGCGTAGGACAGGGTGGGGAGGGTGTAGGTCATCGGTACGGCTCCAGAAAGGAGGCGTCACCATAGAACCTCAATGTAAGTTGAGGTCAAGCGTCCGCGTCCGGCACATGGCATCATTCCCGGTCAGGGTCCCGCGTGGACCACCGGACCAGTACGCCGTGCAGCCCCAGTTCCCCCCGGTGTGGTGCTGGCCGGCCGGATCATCAGAGGAACATCGGCGATGAGCATCAGGGATACGCTGCAGGCGCAACGTCGCGTGCTGCTTGATCTTACCTATCGCAACCGGCTGCTGAACCTGCCGAAGAAGCCCTCCAGCCGCTCGCTGGTGTTTCACGACGAGCGCGCCGTGCCGACGCTGCAGACGCTGCTCGATCGCAAGGCCATGACCTTCGCGGCGGTGGGCGGCGATGCCGACGTGGAGGGCATCGCCGAAACGGAATCAGCCGTGGAAGCGGACCTGCCCGCACTGCCGCAGCCCGGCGACGAGCCGGCCGACCCCGCCACGCTGGCCGCGCACCATACCGACTCGCGCCTGCAGACCCGGCTCAAGTCCGAACACCTGCAGAAGCGCCTGCTGGACATGTACTACGAGTACCGCACCATGCTCGAAGAGCAGGGCGTCAACGTGCTGTACCTCGCCTTGGGGCAACTGGCCTTCCGTGAGCCGTCCGCGGCCGCCGACGAGGTCCGCCACGCGCCGCTGGTGCTGCTGCCGGTGGTGCTGGAGCGCAAGAGCGCGCGCGATCGCTTCGCCCTGCGCTGGGCCGAAGAGGACCCGCAGGAGAACCTGTCGTTGCGCGAGAAGCTCCGGGTGGATTTCGGCATCGTGCTGCCACCGTTCCCCGACGCCGATACGTTCGACCTGGCGGCGTACTTCGATGCGGTGCGCGCCTGCGTTGCCGCCCAGCCCGGCTGGAGTGTGCTGGACAACGCACTGCAGCTCGGCTTCTTCTCGTTTTCCAAACTGCTGATGTTTCTCGACCTGGACCCGGAAAAATGGCCGGCCGGCAACCCGATCGATCAGAACCGGCTGGTCCGCGGCCTGCTCGGCGAGGGGTTCGACAGCTGTGACAGCGACCTGCCGGCCGAAGGCCCCGGGTTCCTGGATGCGCTGATTCCCGCAGCCGATCTCAAGCACGTCATGGATTGCGACAGCTCGCAGGCGCTGGCCATCGAAGCCGTGCGTCGCGGCCAGGACCTGGTCATCCAGGGGCCGCCGGGCACCGGCAAGTCGCAGACCATCGCCAACCTGATCGCCACTGCGGTCGGTGATGGGCGCAAGGTGTTGTTCGTCTCGGAAAAGATGGCCGCGCTGGAGGTGGTCAAGCGCCGCCTCGAGAACGTCGGGTTGGGGCCGCTGTGCCTGGAGCTGCACAGCAACAAGGCCAACAAGCGCAGCGTGCTGGAAGAACTCGGCCGCACGCTGCAGATCGGCCGGCCGGAAGCGACGGACGTGGCAGGGGGCGTGGCGCGGCTGGATGCGCTGCGCGACCAGCTCAACGATCACGCCATGCGCATGCACGCTCCGGTCGGAAAGGCCGGGATGACGCCGTTCCGCATTCTGGGCGAGTTGATCCGTGGCCTGCCCCGCGCGGGTCGGCCGCCGTACCGGATCGACGATGCCGGCGCATGGTCGCGGGCCGATCTGGACCAGCGCAGTGCAGTGCTGCGCGAGGTCTGCGCGGTGCTGCCGCGGGTGGGGAATCCGCAGGCGCATGTGTGGCGGGGCGTCGCGCACGGCCCGGTGCTGCGCACCCAGGCGGAGGATATGGTGGCCGCCAACGCGCCGCTGGCGGCGGCCGTCCAGGCTGCGGTGGACGCTGCCGACGGGTTGGGGGCGGCGCTGGGTGTGCCGGCTGCCGCAGACCTGCGCGCGCTGGAGCAGCAATGCCAGGTGGCTGACATGCTGGCGGCCGCGCCGGCTTTCGACCGCAGCACCATCGCCTCGGGTGTGTGGACGGCGGGGCTGGGCTCGCTGCGCGACGCGCTGCAGCAGGGGCAGGTACTCACACGCATGCGCGCCGCCCGCGTCGATCAGGTCATCGACATGGCGTGGTCTGCGGACTGGGTTCCGCAGCGGTTGGCGATCGCCGCGCACGGCGACCGCCTGCTGCGGATCTTCAACGGCAGCTACCGCCAGGCCATCGCCCAGCTGCGCAGCGTGATGAAGGGCCCGCTGCCCAACGGCACGGCCGCGCGCCTTGCGCTGCTGGATGATCTGATCACCGCGCGAGGCGCGGAGGCCGCGCTGACCGCGATCGCGCCCACCGCCACGGCGGCGTTCGGCTCTGTCTGGCAGGGTGCCGCCACGGACTGGGCCCTGGCCGAGTCGATTCTCGGCTGGGTGCAGCAGTCGCCCCCGCTGGGTGGGTTGGACACGCGTGAGCTGGCCGCGGTGCTGCAGGACCGGCAGGGCCTGGCCACGGCGACCGCGCGGGCACGCGCGGCGTTGTCGGCGGTTGCGATGCAGTGGGAGATGTTTGCCACGCGGTTGCAGGTCGATACGGTCCAGGCCGTGGCGGCGCCTTGCCTGGAGCAGGCGGCGCTGGACCACCTGCAGCGCCGGTCCGCTGCCTGGGCAGTGGATGTGGACGGCTTGCTGGCCTGGCTGGCCTATGCCGAAGCGGCCCGCCGCGCGGATGCGCTGGGCCTGCAGGCGCCGCTGGCGCTGGCCGTTGTGGAGGGGCATACGCCGGACCAGGCCGAGGCGCTGTATCACTGTGCGTTCCACCTGGCGATGCTGACGCTGGCCACCACGGCTGACCCGGCATTGGCGGCGTTCGACGGGCGGCAGCACGAGACACTGGTGGCCCAGTTCCGCCAGTGGGACCGCACGCGCCTGCGCCTGGCCCAGGTCGAGGCGGCCGAGGCCCACCATGCCGGCCTGCCACGTGGTGGCGTGGACGGCATTGGCGCCCTGGGGACGCTGCGCAGCGAAATCGCCCGCAAGCGCAACCACATGGCCCTGCGTCGCCTGTTCCGTCTGTGCGCCTCGCCGATCCAGACGATCAAACCGGTATTCATGATGAGCCCGCTGTCGGTCGCGCAGTTCCTGGAGCCCGGCGCCATCGACTTCGATCTGCTGGTGATCGACGAAGCCAGCCAGGTCGAGCCGGTGGATGCGCTCGGGGCGATCGCGCGCTGCCGCCAGATCGTGGTCGTGGGCGACGACAAACAGCTGCCGCCCACCTCGTTCTTCGCCCGCCTGGGCGGCGCCGAAGACGACCCGGTCGAGGAAGAGGGCGCACAGGCCAGGGACCTGGAAAGCGTGCTGTCGCTGTGCGCGGCCAAGGGGCTGCCCCAGCGCATGCTGCAGTGGCACTACCGCAGCCGCCACGAATCGCTGATCGCGGTGTCCAACAAGACCTTCTACGAGGGCAAGCTGTTCATCGTGCCGAGCCCGGACCGTGAGCGCAGCCAGTCCGGCCTGCGCCTTCGCTACCTGCCGGAAGGTCGCTTCGACCGTGGCAACACCTACAGGAACGATGTCGAAGCGGCCGCCATCGCCGAGGCCGTGGTCGACCACGCGCGGCACAGCCCGCAGTTGACGCTGGGCGTGGGGGCGATGTCGGTCCGCCAGCGCCAGGCGATCAGCGACGCGCTGGAACTGGCGCGTCGGCAGCACCCCGAGCTGGAAGCGTTCATCGGCCGCCATCCGCATGAGCCGTTCTTCGTCAAGAACCTGGAGAACATCCAGGGCGACGAGCGCGATGTCATCCTGATTTCGATCGGCTACGGTCGCGCCAAGGGCGATGGCAAGCTCTACCAGGGCTTCGGTCCTCTGAACGCCGATGGCGGCCATCGCCGCCTCAACGTGCTGATTACCCGTGCACGCCAGCGCTGCGAAGTGTTCAGCAGCATCACCGCCGACGACATCCGCGTGGATGAGCGCACCCGCCTTGGCGTCGTCGCGCTGAAAGCGTTCCTGCAGTATGCCGAGAAGGGCGACCTGGGCGTGGCCCAGCCCACCGGTCGCGGTGTTGACTCGCCCTTCGAGGCGGCGGTGCAGGAGGCGCTGGCCGCGCAGGGCTTCCAGGTGGACAACCAGGTCGGTGTGGCGGGCTTCTTCATCGATCTGGCGGTGGTCGATCCGGATGCGGCGGGCCGCTATCTGCTGGGCATCGAATGCGATGGCGCGGCTTACCACGCCGCCCCGTCGGCGCGCGACCGCGACCGGCTGCGCCAGGAAATCCTGGAAAACCACGGCTGGAACATCCACCGGATCTGGAGCACCGACTGGTTCCAGCGCCCCGAGGCGGAGCTGCAGCGCCTGCTCGCCGCGCTGGCCGACGCACGCCAACGGCAGGCAGGAGGCGTGTCCACCCGCGCACCGACCGAGATCGAGGCGGCGGTGCCGGTGCCTGCGGTGCAGCGCCGGATCGACGGGGGGACGCTGTACGGCGGCGCCGACGACGGCGGCGCGGTGGCCTACGTGCAGGCGGATTTCGCGCCGGCACACGCCGCGCTGGCCCCGCACGATGTGCCGCTGGGCAGCATGGCCGCCACCGTCGAGCGCATCGTGGAGATCGAAGGTCCGATCCACGAAGACGAGATCATCGCGCGCGTGCGCGACCTGTGGAACCTGCAGCGCGCCGGTTCACGCATCCAGGCTGCGGTCCAGGCGGCATTGGCGCATGCCGGTCGCGGCGGCACGCTTGCGGTTGAAGACGGCTGCTATCTCCGCGACGGCAGTCCCGTGGTGGTGCGCAACCGCATGACCGCCACCTCGCGCTCGCTGCGCCGCCCGGAGATGCTGCCGCCCCAGGAGATCCGCCAGGCGCTGCTGGAGGTGATCGAAGGCGCGCACGGCGCGGGCGCCGATGAAGTGGCCGTGCCGGTGGCGCGGCGGCTGGGTTTCCAGGCAATCAGCCAGCCGCTGCGCGAGCGCATCGCCGCACAGGTGCAGGTACTGCTCGACCACGGTCGCCTGGAAGCGCGCAACGGCGCGCTGTGCGTGACCGCACCCGCGGCCTGATCGATGCGGCTGCCGGGTGGGCCGGCAGCCGGGAAGCGCTGGTTACGGCAGCTCCAGTGCCCAGCACAGGACGGGCCCGGCATCGGCATCCATGCCGTGGCCGACCTGCAGGAACCCGTTGCGCGCCAGCACCCGCTGGGAGGCGATGTTGTCCACCGCGGTTTCGGCGGTGAGCTTTCGCAGGCGTCCGTCGCGTGCGCACCAGCGCACCAGCTCGCCGATGGCCCGGGTGGTGATGCCGCGCCCCTGGCGATCCGGCGCGATGCCGTAGCCGATGTTCAGGTCGCCATCGATGGGGATGCGCATGGCCGAGCACAGACCAACCGGCTGGCCGTCATCGAGTATCAGCCAGGCGGCTGGCACGAATGCCGGCTCGATGCAGGCCGCGAGCCCGGCGAGCAGATGCAGCACCTCCGGCGGGGCGAGGGCGCTGCCCGGATCGAACGGGTGCTGGCGGGCGTCATGGTGCAGTGCGCGCAGCGCAGTGGCCGTAACGGGAAGGATCATGGGTCTCCCGGATCTGGGCAGGCGCTGGACAACGGTCCTTCTGCTGGTGGACCCCGGCGATTCCAGCACATGCCGGGGTGCCGCACGCTAGCGGAGGCGTGCGCGGCCGGGCGCCCGGGGGATCGCACCGGCATGGTGCAGCGCATACCGCAGCAGGGGCCGGATGGCCCAGGTGGCCAGTGCGCACAGGGCGCAGGCCAGCAGCCAGTGGCCGCCGTCGCGCGTCAGGGCATGTTCGATCGCCTGCCACCAGGTCCGGGCATGCGCGGCGGCGGCGGCAGAGAGGGTGACAGCCAGTGCGACGAACAGCGGTGGCAGCAACCAGCGTTCCAGACCGACGCTCCTGCGCGGGGTGATCTGGCGGGCGACCGTGGTGGCGAAATCCGCTGGCGGCGCGCTGCGCGGCAGAGTGCGCAGCGCCTGGGCGATCTGCAGGTAATCGCGGCTGTCCGCATCCATCGGTGCCGCGGGAGGCGCCATCGCTGCCCGCCGGCCGCATTCCTGTGCCTGCCAGTGCGCATCCTCGGCGCGCGTGCGTGGATCGGTGCTCATGCGGGTTCCCCCAGGTGCGAGTGAAGCAGGGTGCGCAGGCGCGCGCGGCTGCGGAACAGGTGGCTCTTGATGGTGCCTTCGGCCAGATCGGTCAGGTGGGCGATCTCGGCGATGGACAGCTCCTCCAGATGATAGAGCGTCAGTACGGTGCGCTGCAGGGGCGGCAGCGCATCGATCGCCGCATGCAGCAGGGCATGCACTTCATCCTGCGACGCCATCGCTTCCACGTCCACGCCATCGCTCACCTGTTCGACCCGCCACTGGCCGTCCTCGTCGTCGTGGACGTCGGCGATGGGGATGCGGCGACGCTCCAGATGGCGGCGGGCGACCGAGTACGCCACCTGCGCCACCCAGGACTTCAGCGCGCTGTCGCCGCGGTACTGGTGCAGGGACCGGTGCACACGCAGGAACACCTCCTGGCACAGCTCGCGCGTATCGTCGGGGTGTCGCACCATGCGCTCGACGATATGCCAGCACAGACCCTGGTAGGCCGTCACCAGCTGTTCGAACGCGCCGCGCCGACCGGCCAGCACAGCCTCGACCAGGGCGCGGTCGGCCTGCAGGATCGTTTCGTCGGTGGCCAGGGAAGTGGGCATGACGCTAGAGATACGTCGGCGGGGCGATCGGTTGCAATGGATCGGCTGCAACCGACGGCCCGCCGGCCGTATCTCCTTGCACACCCCAAACCCGAACGGAGCAGCCACCTCATGGATTTCAACCTCATTCTTCCGATGCTTCTGATTGTGTGCATCGTGTACACCATCAAAACCATCGTCGATGCCGCCACCCGCCGCCGCATCATCGAGGCGCGAGGCTCGGAGGAGCTTGTGCGCTCCCTGCTGGAAGGCGATGCGAACAAGCGCCGGCTGGCCTCGCTGCACTGGGGCTGCGTGCTGCTGCTGCTCGCGCTCGCCCTGGGTCTGATCGACGTGCTCGGCATCACCGAGGTCACCCCTGGTGCGATCGGTCTGCTGCTGGGCGCGACCGGTGTCGGCAACCTGGTCTATTACCTGTTGCAGCGGCGGATCCGCTGACTGCACCACGCTGCGGCGCGCGAACGGCACGCGTGCAGCCTCGCATGGCGGTGCGCACGCGCTGCCTTCACCGCAGATGGCTATCATGGCCGCTGTCCAGAAGTGAGGCGATGCGCGTGTCGGTAGCGCTGCTGTGGTTCCGTCGAGACCTGCGACTGCAGGACAACCCCGCATTGCAGGCCGCGCTCGATGCCGGCCACGATGTGGTGCCGGTGTACATCCACGCCCCCCATGAGGAGGGCGACTGGGCGCCGGGCGCGGCGTCCGATGCCTGGCGGCACCGCTCGCTGGCGGCACTGGACGCGGATCTGCGCGCACGTGGCACGTCGCTGGTGCTGCGCGCCGGCGACAGCCTGCCGACCCTGCAGGCCCTGATCGCGCAGACCGGCGCCGAAGCGGTGTACTGGAACCGCAAGTACGAACCGGCCACGCAGCCGCGCGATGCGGCCATCAAACGCACGCTGCGCGAGCAGGGCATCGAGGCGCAGAGCTGCAATGGCAGCCTGTTGTTCGAACCCTGGGACGTGGCCACTCAGCAGGGGCAGCCGTACAAGGTGTTCACCCCATACTGGCGCAACGTGCTCAGCCACTGGAGGCTGCCCGCACCGCAGCCGGCGCCGCGCGCGCTGGTGGGGCATCCGGTGGACAGCCTGGCGTTGGACGCGCTGCAGTTGGCGCCCACGCTGGACTGGGATGCCGGCTTCTGGACGCACTGGCAGCCTGGCGAGGCCGGTGCCGAGGAGGCGCTGTCGGTGTTCGTGGAAGGGGCACTGCGCGGCTACCGCGAGCAGCGCGACCTGCCGGACCGGGTCGGTACATCGCGGCTGTCGCCGCACCTGCACTTTGGTGAAATCGCGCCCTGGCGGATCGCGCATGCGCTGGAAGGCCTGCGCAGCGCCGCGACCGACGCCGACATCGACGGCTATCTGCGCCAGCTCGGCTGGCGCGACTTTTCCTACCACCTTCTGCATCACTTCCCGAAGACGCCCACCGACAACCTCAACCCGCGTTTCGACCGCTTTGCCTGGGCCACGCCCAGCGCCACGCAGCTGCACGACTGGCAACGCGGCCGCACCGGCGTGCCGATCGTCGATGCCGGCCTGCGTGAGCTGTGGCAGACCGGCTACATGCACAACCGCGTGCGCATGATCGTGGCCAGCTACCTGTGCAAGCATCTGCGCGCCCACTGGTCGCACGGCGCGCGCTGGTTCTGGGACACGCTGGTGGATGCCGATCTGGCCAACAACACGATGGGGTGGCAATGGGTGGCCGGTACCGGGGCCGATGCCGCGCCGTACTTCCGCATTTTCAACCCGGTGACGCAGGCGCAGAAGTTCGATCCGCAGGCGCGCTACATCACCCGTTGGGTACCCGAGCTGGCTGCGCTGCCGGTGAAGGCGCGCTTTGCGCCGTGGCAGTTCCCGACCGAGCTGGCCGCGCTCGCGCCGGGCTATCCGCCCGTGCCGATGGTCGATCTGTCCACCGGGCGCGACGCGGCGCTGGCGGCGTATCGGCAGACAGGCTGACCGGCGGGTCAGCTAGCTGAACACGGGGTTGCTGGCGATGCCGTTCATCATCCCGGCATCGCGCGGGCGTGTTTATTCTTCATGCCGTCCGCACGCCGCCAGCCCGGCACCCTAGGAGATAACACCATGATCCGACCTGCAATCCGTAACGCGACCCTGGCCCTGATGACTGCCGCCGCCCTGTCGGCCTGCGCCACCGGTGGTTCGTACGTGCAGAGCGACCAGTACGGCAACCCGACCGAGCAGCAGAGCCGTACCGGCCGCAATGCGCTGATCGGCACCGCCATCGGTGTCGCTGCTGGCCTGCTGACCGGCGACAGCGCCACCGAGCGCCGCCAGCATGCGATGGTCGGTGCCGGTATCGGCGCACTGGCTGGCGCCGGCGTTGGTGCGTACCAGAACCGCCAGGAAGCCGCGCTGCGCCAGCGCACCGCCAATACGGGCATCGACGTGCAGCGCCAGGGCGACAACATCGTGCTGAACCTGCCGGATGGCATCACCTTCGATTTCGGCAAGTCCGCCCTGAAGCCGCAGTTCTACAGCGCCCTCAACGGCGTCGCGAGCACGCTGAAGGAGTACGACCAGACCATGATCGAAGTGGTCGGCCATACCGACAGCATCGGCAGCGATGCGGTCAACAACCGCCTGTCCAAGGAGCGCGCCGACTCGGTCGCCTCCTATCTGACCGCGCAGGGCGTGCAGAGCGTGCGCATGGAAACGCTGGGTGCGGGCAAGGCCTATCCCATCGCCGACAACAGCACCGATGCCGGCCGCGCGAAGAACCGCCGCGTGGAAATCCGCGTGATTCCGCTGACGCAGTAAAGCGCCCGGACGCGCTTCATCGCCGCGCACCGGCGATGGTGCTGCAACACCGAAATGCCGCCCGAAAGGGCGGCATTTCCGCAGGTGGAGACCGGTGGCGGGACCTGCCGTCGCCCGACCTCAATTGGCGGTCACGGTCTCCAGGATGCGTTTGCCGGTTTCCTGCAGCTCGGCTTCTGCCTGGGTCTGCTGCTGCTTGGCCAGCTTGGCCGCCGGGCACTGCGCCAGCATGTAGTTGGCGTCGAAGTTGAGCTTCTCGACCAGGAAGTCCACGAACGCGCGCACCTTCGGCGAGACCAGCCGGCCACCGGCGAATACCGCGTTGAAATCCACTTCGGGACCGGTCCAGCCGGCCAACACGCGGCGCACCATGCCCGATTCCACGAACGGCTTGGCCATCACATCGCCGGTCAGCAGCAGGCCTTCGCCGCACACCAGCGCACCGTTCAGTGCCGACGGATCGTTGGCCACCAGCAGCGGATTGACCGGGAAATCGCGCAGCTCGCCACCGTTCTCGCCCAACTGCCAGAAGAACCGGTTGTTGTTGAGGTTGCGCGCCTTGCGCATCGCCAGGATGCGGTGGAACTGCAGCTCATCGGGATGCAGCGGCTCGCCGTAGCGCTCGATGTAGGCCGGGCTGGCAAACACCTGCGTGCGCAGGCTGCCCAGCTTGCGCGCCACCAGATTGGAGTCGGGCAGGGTGCCCACGCGCAGCGCCAGGTCGGCTTCCCCGGCGATCAGGTCGAGCTTCTCGTTGCCCAGGTGCATGTCCAGCTGGATTTCCGGGTACTGCGCGTGGAACTGCCCGAGCAGCGGTGCGATCCACGTAATGCCGATCGAGTAGGGCACGGTGAAGCGCAACCAGCCGCGGGGGCCGGACTGCAGCTGGCTGACCGCGCCTTCGGCTTCTTCCAGCTCGCGCGCGATGCGTTGGCAATGCTCGTGATACACCGAGCCGGCCTCGGTGAGACCGAGGCGACGCGTGGTCCGGTGCAGCAGGCGCGCGCCGAGGCGCGTTTCCAGTTCCTGTACTTTGCGGCTGACCGTGGTCTTGGGCAGGCCCAGGGCGGTGGCGGCGGCGATGAAACTGCCTTGCTCGACCACTTTGACGAAGATCAGCGTGTCGTTGAGATCGTGGGCCATGACGGAGGTCCATTGTCGGGGGAGGGGACGTCCGGCGGATTGTGCCGGGGACGGGACGATTATTCCCTTTAATCCGGACTAATCAAGTGGGAGTTTGGGGTCTATCGTGGCGCCATTCCCGTTATGCAGGACGACAACCATGTGGTTGCGGAACATTCTTGGCCGCGTGCTCAGCGGCCGCAAAGCCCCGCTGGACCTGGCGATGACCGTTGAGAAGCGCCCCGGCGCCTTCTCCCACAAGGCCTTCCGTGAATTCACCCCGCCTGCCAACCTGCAGCGCGGCGGTGCCTTCCGACTGGCCCCCCGTGCGGGCGACCGACTGGGCCGAATTGGGATTATCCCGGCGACGGGAGTGAAAGTCCCATGAATGGGATATTGGCTCCCGAGGTGCTGGTGCTTGGCGGCACCGGCAACGTCGGCCAGGGCATCGTGGCGGCCCTGCTCGAAGCGGGCAGTCCGGTGCTGGTGGTCGGCCGTGACCCGGGTCGCCTGGCTGCGCTGCGCGACCAGTTCGCTGATGAGCCGGCGCTGGAGACGCTGCTGGGTTCGGTGGCCGACGACGCTTCGGCGCGCACGCTTGCCGAACGCATCGCCGCGCGCCCGCGCCCGCTTGCCGCGGTCGTGGCCAGCCTCGGGGCACCGCTGCGGCGGGGCCGGTTGATCGACCAGCCCTCGTCGTGGCTGATGGAGCGCATCGAGCGCGACCTGGTCCCGCACGTCAACGCCGCCCATCACCTGGTGCCGCTGCTTGCGCAGCGCGCGCCGGGTGCGCGTTATGTGGTCATTGGCAGCCCGTGTGGGCTGCGCCCGTGGTCCGGTCACGGCGATGCCTCGGTGTCGTCCGCCGCCATCCGCATGTTCGTGCAGGTCCTGCACGAGGAAGCGCAGGGCGTCGGCGTACGCGCGCAGATGCTGGAAGTCACTCATCCGGTGTGCACGCCAGGCAATGCCGCCAACGCCTGCGTGGAATGGCCGAGCGCGCTGGCTGTTGGCCGCCGTGTGGTGTCGGTGCTGGATGGTTGCCGCGACATGCGCCCGTTCCTCCGCTGCGACAGCACCGATGCCGCGCTGCCCAAGGGACTGCTGCGCATCGATGCGCCCGCCGTGCCGTGGCGCAACTCGCTGGATATGGCTTGACCTGAACATAAGTTGAGGTCGCAGGATGCCGCACCCCGTTTTTGAACACCTCTGTTTTCCTATCGTCACCACCCCCAGGACATCGTCATGACGCACTCCCCCTCTTCGAAGAACCTTGCCCGGCGCCTCGCGCTCGGGACTGTGACCGCTTTGGCCCTGGCGGTGATTGTCGGTTGCAGTGGTGGCCACGCCGAAACCGCCGGCCCGCCGCCGCCGTCGGTCAGTGCCGCGCCCGTGCTGGTCAAGCAGGTCAGCCAATGGGATGACTTCAGTGGCCGTGTCGAAGCGGTTGAAAGCGTGGAGTTGCGCCCGCGCGTTTCCGGCTACATCGACAAGGTCAACTATGTCGAAGGCCAGGAAGTAAAGAAGGGCGACGTGCTCTTCACCATCGACGCGCGCAGCTACCGCGCCGAACTGGCCCGCGCCGACGCCGAACTGGCCCGTGCGCGTACCCAGGCGCAGGTCAGCCGCAGCGAAGCCGAGCGCGCCCGCCGCCTGTCCGACCAGCAGGCCATCTCCACCGAAACCTGGGAACAGCGCCGTGCCACCGCCGAACAGGCGCAGGCGCAGGTGCAGGCCGCGCAGGCGGCCGTGGATGCGGCGCGCCTCAATGTCGAATTCACCCAGGTGCGTGCGCCGATCAATGGCCGTGCCGGCCGCGCGATGGTCACTGCCGGCAACCTGGTCACCGCCGGCGACAGCGCCAGCGTGCTGACCACGCTGGTCTCGCTGGACAAGGTGTTTGTCTACTTCGACGCCGATGAAGGCACCTTCCTGCGCTATGCGCAGATGGCCCGCAACGGCGAACGTCCCAGCGAGCGCGACAGCGAACTGCCGGTCCGGGTCGGTCTGTCGGGTGAGGAGGGCTATCCGCACAGCGGCAAGGTCGACTTCCTCGACAACCAGGTCACCCGCAGCACCGGCACCATCCGTGTCCGCGCGCTGCTGGACAACGCAGACCGTGCCTTCACCCCAGGCCTGTTCGCCCGCGTGCAGCTGCTCGGCAGCGGCCAGTTCCAGGCCATGCTGATCGATGAGAAGGCCGTGCTGACCGACCAGGACCGCAAGTACGTGTACGTGGTCGACAAGGACGGCAAGGCGCAGCGCCATGACATCCAGCTCGGCCGCACCGCCGATGGGCTGCGCATTGTCGAGCAGGGCCTCAAGGCCGGCGACCGCGTGATCATCGACGGCGTGCAGAAGGTCTTCATGCCCGGCATGCCCGTGCAGGCCAAGGCGGTTGCGATGCAGCCGGTTGCCGCGCCGGCGGCTTCCCCGGCGGTTGCACAGGCCACCGCACTGAAGTGAAGCGCCGCCGGCTGACCATCGTCTCCACATAGCAGCCGACCCACCCTCGGCTCTGCCGTTTCTGCCATCGCCCCATGCAGGGGCACCCTGCCACCGCTGTCGCCTTCGACAGCGGCCGGGGCCCTGCATGCCGGCGTTGGTGAACACCCAGGAATCCACCAATGGACTTTTCCCGTTTCTTCATCGACAGGCCGATTTTCGCGGCGGTGTTGTCGATCGTGATCTTCGCCGCCGGCCTGATCTCCATACCGATGCTGCCGATCGGCGAGTACCCCGAAGTGGTGCCGCCGTCGGTCGTGGTGCGCACCGTCTACCCGGGTGCGAACCCGAAGGTGATCGCTGAAACCGTCGCCACCCCGCTCGAAGAGGCCATCAACGGCGTCGAGGGCATGATGTACCTCAAGTCGGTGGCCGGCTCGGACGGTGTGCTGCAGATGACCGTCACCTTCCGCCCGGGTACCGACCCGGACGAGGCGGCGGTGAAGGTGCAGAACCGCGTCGCCCAGGCGCAGGCACGCCTGCCCGAGGACGTACGCCGGCAGGGTGTCACCACCCAGAAGCAGTCGCCGACGTTCCTGATGGTCGTGCACCTGACTTCGCCCAATGGCAAGTACGACACCCTGTACCTGCGCAACTACGCCCGCCTGCACGTCAAGGACGCGCTGGCCCGGATTCCCGGCGTCGGCGATGCGCAGATCTTCGGCGGTGGCGACTACGCCATGCGCGCCTGGCTGGACCCGGACAAGGTTGCCGCGCGCGGCCTGACCGCGTCGGATGTGGTCGGCGCGATGCGCGAGCAGAACGTGCAGGTCTCGGCCGGCCAGCTGGGCGCCGAGCCGATGCCCAACAGCCAGTTCCTGACCCTGATCAATGCCCAGGGCCGCCTGCGCAGCGAGCAGGAGTTCGGTGACATCGTGCTCAAGAGCGGCGCCGATGGCGAAGTGGTGCGCCTGTCGGACGTGGCCCGCGTCGAGCTGGGGGCGGGCGATTACACCCTGCGCTCGCAGCTGGACGGCAAGAACGCCGTGGGCATCGGTATCTTCCAGGCCCCCGGTGCCAACGCGCTGGAGATCCGTGATGCCGTGATCGGCACGATGGATGAAATGCAGAAGGCCTTCCCGGCCGACGTGAAGTACGAAGCGGTGTACGACACCACCATCTTCGTGCGCGATTCGATCAAGGCGGTGGTTTCGACCCTGCTGGAAGCCATCGCGCTGGTGGTGCTGGTGGTGATCCTGTTCCTGCAGACCTGGCGCGCCTCGATCATTCCGTTGATCGCGGTGCCGGTGTCGATCGTGGGTACGTTTGCCGCACTGTACGTGCTTGGCTTCTCGATCAATACGCTGAGCCTGTTTGGCCTGGTGTTGGCGATCGGCATCGTGGTCGATGACGCGATCGTGGTGGTGGAGAACGTCGAGCGCAACATCGAGGAGGGCCTGTCGCCCACCGCAGCGGCGCATCAGGCGATGAAGGAAGTGTCCGGCCCGATCATCGCGATCGCGCTGGTGCTGTGTGCGGTGTTCGTGCCGATGGCCTTCCTGTCCGGCGTGACCGGCCAGTTCTACAAGCAGTTCGCCGTCACCATCGCCATCTCCACGGTGATCTCCGCGATCAACTCGCTGACCCTCTCGCCGGCCCTGGCCGCGCGCCTGCTCAAGCCGCACGGTGCGCCCAAGGATGGCCCGAGCCGTCTGATCGACCGCCTGTTCGGGTGGGTGTTCCGTCCGTTCAACCGCTTCTTCAAGTCCAGCTCTGAAAAGTACGAGCGTGGCGTGTCCAAGATCCTCGGCCGTCGTGGCGCAGTGTTCGTGGTGTACGCGGTACTGCTGGTGGGTACCGGCTTCATCTTCAAGCTGGTGCCGCCGGGCTTCATCCCGACCCAGGACAAGCTGTACCTGATCGCCGGTGTGAAGCTGCCGGAAGGTTCCTCGATCGCGCGTACCGATGAAATGCTGCGCAAGGTCGCCAAGATCGCCCAGGAAACCGACGGCGTGGCCCACACCATTTCGTTCCCGGGCCTGAACGCGCTGCAGTTCACCAATACGCCCAACACCGGCGTGGCGTTCATTCCGCTCAAGCCCTTCAATGAGCGCCACGGACGCACTGCCGCGGAGATCAACGCCGAGATCAACCAGAAGATCGCCGGGCTGCAGGAAGGCTTCGCCTTCGCGATGATGCCGCCGCCGATCCTCGGGCTGGGCAACGGCAACGGCTACCAGATGTTCATCGAGGACCGTGGCAACCTGGGCTATGGCGCGCTGCAGAACGCCGTGCAGGCGATGCAGGGTGCGGTGGCGCAGACGCCGGGCATGGCCTTCCCGATCACCAGCTACCAGGCCAACGTGCCGCAGCTGGATGCCGAGGTGGACCGCGTCAAGGCCAAGGCCCAGGGCGTGCAGCTGACCCAGTTGTTCGACACGCTGCAGACCTACCTTGGTTCCTCCTACGTCAACGACTTCAACCAGTTCGGTCGCACCTGGCAGGTGATCGCCCAGGCCGACGGCCAGTTCCGTGACAGCGTGGAAGACATCGGCAAGCTGCGTACCCGCAATGACCGTGGCGAGATGGTGCCGATCGGTTCGATGGTGACGGTCAAGCAGACCTTCGGCCCGGACCCGGTGCTGCGCTTCAACGGCTATCCGGCTGCCGACCTGGCCGGCGAAGCCGACCCGCGGATGCTGTCCTCGGCCGAGGCGATGAACAAGCTGACCGAAATCGCCGGGCAGGTGCTGCCGGTGGGCATGACCACCGAGTGGACCGACCTGAGCTACCAGCAGGCCACGCAGGGCAAGGCCGCCTTCATCGTGTTCCCGGTGGCGATCCTGCTGGCGTTCCTGGTGCTGGCCGCGCTGTATGAGAGCTGGTCGCTGCCGCTGGCGGTGATCCTGATCGTGCCGATGACCCTGTTGTCCGCGCTGTTCGGCGTGTGGCTGACCGGCGGTGACAACAACGTGTTCGTGCAGGTTGGCCTGGTGGTGCTGATGGGCCTGGCGTGCAAGAACGCGATCCTGATCGTCGAGTTCGCCCGGGAGCTGGAGATGGGCGGCAAGGGCATCGTGGAAGCCGCGCTGGAAGCCTGCCGTCTGCGTCTGCGCCCGATCGTGATGACCTCCATCGCCTTCATCGCCGGCACCATCCCGCTGGTGCTCTCGCACGGCGCCGGTGCGGAGGTACGCTCGGTTACCGGCATCACCGTGTTCGCCGGCATGCTGGGCGTGACCCTGTTCGGCCTGTTCCTGACCCCGGTGTTCTATGTGGCCCTGCGCAAGTTCGTCAGCCGCAACGGCGGCGGCAAGCTGGTGACCCACGGCGAACCCACCCTTCACCATTGATTCCTTCCCCCGCGAGGTTGTTCACATGAATACCGCTACCCAACAGATCGCCCTGGTCACCGGTGCCACCCGCGGCATCGGCCTGGAAACCGTCCGTCAACTGGCCCAGGCCGGCGTGCATACGCTGCTGGCCGGGCGCAAGCGCGACGTCGCCGTGGCCGAGGCGCTCAAGCTGCAGGCCGAAGGCCTGCCGGTGGAAGCCATCCAGCTCGACGTCGGCGATGCCGCCAGCATCGCCGCGGCGGTGCAGACCGTGACCGAGCGTCACGGCCGCCTGGACATCCTGGTCAATAACGCCGGCATCCTGCTCGACGACATCAAACTGGCCCCGTCGGCGCAGACCCTGCAGACCTGGCGCGATACCTTCGACACCAACGTGTTCGCGGTCATCGCCGTCACCCAGGCGTTCCTGCCGCTGATCAACGCGTCGCCGGCCGGTCGCATCGTCAACGTGTCGAGCATCCTCGGCTCGCTGACCCTGCACAGCCAGCCGGGCTCGCCGATCTACGGCTTTGCGGTGCCGGCCTACAACGCCTCCAAGAGCGCGGTGAACGCCTGGACCGTGCAGTTGGCCTATGAGCTGCGCGACAGCACCACCAAGGTCAACACCGTGCACCCGGGCTATGTCAAAACCGACATGAACGGTGGCGAGGGCGAGATCGAGATCAGCGAAGGTGCGCGCTCCAGCGTCGGCATGGCGCTGATCGGTGCAGATGGTCCCAACGGCAGCTTCACCTACCTGGGCGAGGTGCTGCCGTGGTGATCCGCCTGTTGACCGCGGCCGTGACCAGCGCGCTGCTGGCCGGCTGCGTCAGCGTCGGCCCGAACTACAAGGCGCCACCGGCCGAGCCGGTGACCCTGCAGGGGGCCGCCGCGCCGGTGTTCAGCGCCACCTCCCCGGTCGCCAGCTGGTGGGCGCAGTTCGACGATCCGGTGCTGGAGCAGCTGGTGCATGACGCACTGGGTGCCAACCTGGACCTGCGCATCGCGATGTCGCGGGTCCGCGAGGCCCGTGCCGTGTTCGTCGAACAACGCCTGGACCAGCTGCCGCACGTGACCAGCGGTGGCAGCTATGACCGCCGCAAGCAGCCCGACGCCACCGTGGGTGGCGAGCGGGTCTTCAGCGAGACCTACCAGCTCGGCTTCGACGCCGGCTGGGAGCTGGACCTGTTCGGCCGCCAGCGGCGGGCCGCCGAAGCGGCGCGCGCCGATCTCGGCGCCGAGCAGGACAACCTCGCCGATGCGCAGGTCACCGTGGCCGCCGAGGTGGCGCGCAACTACTTCGAACTGCGCGGTACCCAGAAGCGCATCGACGTGGCCAAGCGCACCCTGGTCAACCTGCGTGACACCCAGAAGCTGACCGAAACCCGCTGGGAACTCGGCGCGGGCAGCGAGCTGGACGTGCAGAGCAGCCGGGCGCGCCTGAAGGCGATCGAAGCAGACATCCCGCTGCTGGAAGTGGCCGAGGTGCAGTCGCGCCACCGTCTGGCGGTGCTGCTGGGTCAGCGCCCGGATGCACTGGACAGCGTGCTGCAGCCGCGCGAGGTGCCGGCGTATGCCAAGGCATTGCCGCTCGGTGATACCACCGATCTGCTGCGTCAGCGTGCCGACGTGCGCGTGGCCGAACGTCGGCTCGCCGCAGCGACGGCGCGTGTCGGCGTGGCCACCGCCGACCTGTTCCCGCGGATCAGCCTGAGCGGCTTCGTCGGCTTCCTGTCCGGCGATGCCAGCGGCCTGGTCAACGGCAGCAACAAGGCATGGTCGGTGACGCCGTCGATCAGCTGGGCCGCGTTCGACTTCGGCACGGTCAAGGCCCGTCTGCGGGCCAGCAAGGCCCAAGCCGACGGCGCCGCCGCCGAGTACGAGAAGGCGGTGCTGCTGGCGCTGGAAGACACCGAGAACGCGTTGACCCGCTACGCCAAGCAGCAGGCGCGGTTGTCGATCGTCGCCGAGCAGGCGCAGGCCGCGCGGCGTGCCGAGCAGCTCGCGCAGATCCGCTACCGCGAAGGGTCCGAGGACTTCCTGACCCTGCTCGACGCGCAGCGCACCCAGCTGGCAGCCGATGACGCGCTCGCCGAGGCCGAATCCACGGTCAACGTCAGCGTCGTCGGTGTGTACAAGGCGCTGGGCGGGTGGGGTCAGCAGCAGGCAAGCGCGGCCGTGGCAGTGGTCCCGTCGAACCGCTGAGAAGACCACAACGACCGGGAGCCCCGATGGGCTCCCGGCCGTTGTCGGGCGTAGGAATATGCCGTGATCGTGCGTAGCGGGCGTGCCGATGGCGACAGATGACGGCATTGCCTCTGCCCGCCGTGGGGGCGCCGATGCTACAAGCCGGTAACCCTTCAGGAGTCGCCGACATGCCGCAGCCGAAACCTTCCTTCTTACAACTGGCCTATGGCGATCCCGGCCTTGCCGACGCCGGGCTGTCCCTGGGTGTGGTGGTCCTGCTGGTGGTGGGTGCCCTGGTGGTGGCGGTGGCGTTCATCCGCATGAACGACGCGCTGCTGGACATGGGGCTGCTCGGCACGGGCGTCTTCCTGGCCATCGGTGCGCGCATCTACCAGGCACGCAACCAGCACCACGCACTGCATCGCCTGATCGAGCGCAGCCTGCAGCGCCGCTGAGCCTCAGGGCCACACGGTCGCCGGCGCCCGCCCATCATCGCCGCGCATGCGCACGATGCAGAACCGATGCCCGGTTGGCGCTTCCATCACCCACCAGCGTTTGACGAAACCGATGCGGCGCGCGCCCAGTTTCTCCAGGCGCTCGGCTTCGGCATCGATGTCGTCGCTTTCGATGTCCAGATGCACGCGCGAGGCGTGCGTTACCCGCTGTACCTCGACATTCAGACCGGCCGGTGCCCCTTCCAGGTCGGCATACTCCGCGCCGTCCTCGGCACGGGCGGGGGCGGCGCGGTAGCCCAGCGCCGCCGACCAGAAGGCGGCGGCGTCATCGGCAGGGCTGTCCTGGCAATCGATGATGAATCCGGCCAGACGGCTGCGATGGGGCATGGTCCTGTCCTCGTTGGAGAATGGGGACCTCTATCGCACCGTCGCCATCGACGCGATGTGATGCCGCTGGACCGCCCGTGGGCCGTCCGGCGGGGGCGTTACCTGCCCGCGGCAGCGGTGGGCGCGGCAGCACGCAGCTCCGCCTGCACCGGGTAGTGGTCCGAGGGCAGCACGCCGCCGGGCGTCTGGTCCAGCGTGCTGAAGCGGTCCACGGTGAAGCCGCGCACCAGGATCCAGTCCAGCTCCACCGTCGGCTTGCCGGTGAAGTCGTGGAAAGTCAGGCGCGGGCCATCGACCTTGCCGGCGAGTCTGCGTGCGTCGCCGAGTGCGGCGGTGAACGTCTTGTAGGTGTCGCTGCCGGGCTCGCTGTTGAAATCGCCGGTGACCACCACCGGGATGTCCTTGGGCAGCGACGCCAGCCGCGAAACGATCAGCTTCGCGCCGAGCACCCGGCGCGGCTCATCCTCATCGCGGTAGGGCAGGTGGGTGTTGAACAGATAGAAGCGCTGGCCGTCGGCCTGCCGCTGGAACAGCGCCCAGGTCACCATGCGCGGGAACAGGTTGCCCCAGGTGATGCTGCCCGGCACATCCGGGGTATCGGACAGCCAGAAGTCGCCGGATTCCAGCACCTTCAGGCGCGCCGTGTCGTACAGCACGCCCATGTGTTCGTCGCCGTTGCCGCCGCGGCGGTCCTTGCCGAACAGCGCGTAGCCCGGCAGGTGTGCGACCAGATACTCGCCCTGTTTCCGCACCAGTTCCTGCGTACCGATCACCTCGGGCTTCTGCTCGCGGATCAGCGTGACCATCGCATCGCGACGGTCCTCCCAGCGCTTGCCCGGGTCGGTATCGGCAGGCGTACGGACGTTGAACGACATGACCTTCAACGCGGCCGGGGCCTGCGCCCAGGCAGTGCCCAGCGGGGCGGCGACCATCATCAGCGCCAGCAGCGCGGGCCGACGGAAACGAGACAGCATGTGGAATCCCTCCATTCCATGAAAACGTTCTCAAAGGGTCGCATGGAAGCAGGGAGAAAGGCTATGCGGGACATGGCGGATCGCGGGCGAACCGACCCGGACAGCGCGCATGGCCTCTGCGCCGTATCGCCGCCCACCGCCGATGCGCTCAATTGGAGAGCAGGACCATCCCGATCGTGATGTTGATCAGCGAGCCCAGCACCAGCACCCACGCGGTGGACAGGATCGTGTTTACCCAGGAGCGCTGCAGCGCCACCTTCAGCCACACGGCCTGCACCGCCACATACCAGAGCGCGGCGATCACGCCGACGGTGACGCCGAGCGTGGTCGACAGCGCGCCAGGCAATCGCACGAATACCATGCTGGTGGACAGGGCCACCGCGAACGGTGCGGTCAGATAGCACTGCATGAAGAACGGACGGCGCAGCGACTCGCGGGTCATCGGCAAGTGCTTGCGCCGCAGCAGATGCGTGGTGGTTACCAAGGGCCAGATCGCGAAGGTGATCGAGCGGTACAGCAGCAGGCTTTCCTCATTGCCGAACACTGAGCGCGACAGTACCCCGGTCCCCACGATCTGCTGGTGCATCATCAGCTCCACCCCGTGCGCCACCAGCACTGACAGCATCAGGAACATCGGCGGACTGATCGCATCGTCGAACTGCCGGTCCAGCTTCTGCGTCAGCTCGGTGTTGACGTACTGCGCCATCCGGCGCGGATGCACGACCACCCGATACAGGGTGCGCGGAAAGAACAGAAACCAGGTGCACAGCTCGTAGAGGAATTCTTCAAGCGACCGCAGGAGCTTGAGGAAGTCCATCGGCGTCAGCGCACGCCGACGGTCAGCGTGAACGGCACTGTCTCACCCCGACGCCCCGACGCACGCATCTGGTAGACCTGTACCGTGTAGCTGCCGCTGGCGGGCAGGGCGCCGCGCCAGGGCATCCCGACACTGCCCTGGCCCAGGGCTTCGGCGCTGCCGGGCTGTTTGCCGGGCGCGAACACATTGAAGTTGGCATTGCTGCTGCCGGCGATCGATACGGTCATGGTCTGCCCAGCCTTGGCGACCAGCGCGTAGCGCGCATCGTCGCGCCCTGTGAACCGTCCCTTCAACGTGGCGCTGCTGGCGCCCTTGGCGAAATGGATGGGCGTGGCGGTGGGCGCGGAAGTGGGCTGCGCGGACAGCGGGGCGGCGGCAAGCAGAGTGGCGAGGGCGAGCAGGCGAAGGGCGGTCATGGCGGTTCCGGGCAGGTGGCAGGCCGCACCAGCATCATGGGTGGGGCATCAACGGGCTGTGGAGATGCTGCAACGACTGGCCGGTGATGGCGGTCATGCAGGGCACCGCCCAGCCCCCAGGCTTGAGGCTGGCAATGAACACAGCCGCATTCTCCGTAATCGACATCCGCTGCGCTACGCCGCAGGACAAGGCCTAGCGCGGTGATTGATACAGTTGTCCAGCACGAACCTGCCCGCGCGGATCAGATCAACGTGTGGGTGCAGGCCACCGCATCCCACGTGCTGCACCACGTAACGGGGGCCCCGCGTCGTTCACCTGCATGGCCGAACCGACAGGACGCTGGCGGTCACGGCGTCGATGTCCACCCGGTAGTTTGCGTGGTCGCGCCTGCGGCTGCAGATGCAGATGAAGGTACCCGGCGACGCATGCGCCGGGTGCTCGAACCATAGATAGGTGACCGCCTCGGCGTTGCCGTTGATCATGAGTTCGCCCGGCACCCTGGTGAACTTCCGCTTGTCGCCGGCGACGACGTACAGCGTCGCGTCGAGCCCTTCGGCATCGTGGCTCCACAAGACGGCCAAGTGCTGGCGATCGGGAGCAACCATGACCAGAAGCCCGAGGTGGTTTGCAAGGCGCAGCAGCTCACCTTCCCAGCGCCAGCACACCTCAATGACCTTGCTGGGTTCCCAGCCCAAGCCGATCATCCGGTCCAGGGTCATGCGTGCATCGATGACCCTGCCGTCTGCCCGGATACGCGCAAGCTCGCTGATCACAACCATTTACTCCGACAGGTGGGGGATCCGGCGGAGATCGATGTCGCCAGGGTCGGCCGGGTGCTACGGTCCAGAACTTTCGTGAGCGCCTCCGGAGCCCCCGTCGTTCCGCGCGGGCAGGCCGCCGCCATAGGGTACGCATGGCGGCCTGTTCTCGATGAATGAGCGTCGTTGCGATGCGATGAGCGATCTCCCTCAACTCGACACGCTTACTCTTCAAGTCCATGAGGTGCCGCTGCGCAGGATGCCGCATAGTCCAGGCAGGATGTTCGTGCAGACGCATGGCTCCGGCAAGCTGCTGATGGACTTTGCCGACGGTGTGAATGAGTGGGGCAAATCTCTGGCACTCACCGAAGCGCAATAGGAAGATTTGGGTCGGCAAGCGTTTCACAACGCACTGCCGGACCTGGAGCGCATCTCAACGGGACGGCTCTCATCCTGGACCAGATAGAAGGCCAATACCCCACAGTACATAGGGCAGCGTCGCTCAGCGGCATAGGGGTATCGGGTTTTGGGGTAGGGCGGACACCCTTTGGATATACCCCCAAGCATCTCATGGGGTGCAACGTACAACCCCGGACAACAAAAAAGCCGGAACCCCTTGTTTGATGAGGGATTCCGGCTTTCTGTGGCCCTTGCGGGGCCATCTGATGGTGGAGGTGGGCTCTACTTGATTGGGGTGTTAAGGCCTTATGCCGCAAGGGGTGGCGTGCCTTCCTCTGTCCCCGTACCCCCAGATGTACCCCCGTTTCCCGCTGCATGGTCCCGCTCCGAAACCCGCTCCGAAATCCACGCCTCGACCTCGGATTCCACCCAGCGAACCGAGCTGCCCAAAGTCACCGGTTTCGGGAAGGATCCGGCCGAAATGCGCGAATACAGGGTCGACTTGCCCAGGCCCACCCGGTCCTGGACCTCGCTTCTGCGGAGCAGGCGGCGCGGGATGATGGGCGGCTGGTCAGCGGTCATGATGCCTCCTTCGCCGCAGCTCGCGGCTGTTTCGTTTTAGAAAATGGGGTCTGCGCGGCCAGCCCCGGCAGCCGCATCTGTACGACGTTGTGTGGCGCCGCGATCGAGGGCAGCACCTTGCGCGCGCTGCGGGCGGGGCGATTGATGCGCCGCCATTCCGCCAGGGCTGCCTCGGGCTCTGCGTGCTTGCTGGTCGCCCTGCAACGGCACTCGACGAGGTGGCCGCCGCCGGCGGTCAGGCCGCGCAGGTCGAGGATGTGGCGCGCGCTGTGTCCGGCGGCGCAGGCCGGCAGCCCTTCGGGGTGGCTGATGTGTCGCTGGGTCATGGAGTGGCTCCTATTTAGATCGATTTCACACGGCATCTATTGAGGTTTGCCCCGGGAAGGGAGACAGTCGGGCTGTGGAGTAGTCGAGGTGTTGCATGGGTTCGAGAGAAGCGCCTGAGTCGTTTCACAGCGTCACGTTGTCGATCGAGCGGCATAGCTACACGGCGCACCTCTGGCGCGGAGGTCCCGCGCAGTGGCGTCTGCTGTCCGTGGAAGTTTGTGGCGTCGCAATCCCGGTTCTGGAGCGGGTCGACTTTGCTTCTTGTCGAGCGTCGCTGGAGGCTGCTGAGCGCGCCGTCATCGCGGAGCTGGCGGAACAGAAGTCGGGGCATCGAGGCGCAGCCTGACGAGGCTTCTAGGGGATCGTCCATCAGGCGACTTCCTCCGCACTCGGGTCTCCCCAGGCTTCGAAATGGATCCCCGCCCGGAGCTTCGCCCCAGGTCGGGGTGCGAACGCCGGCCGATGGATCGCGGAAACAAGCAGCTGCGTCTCTGCGCGCTTGTTGGCCGCAGCGCGGAACGGGGCGGCGTGCCAGTTGCAATTTCCCAGCGGAACGCCGTGCGCAGGCTTCAGACAGCGGCCATCCCATTCCAGCAAGCCCCAGCCCATCGGCAGGTCATCAGGCCGAATCACCCCGGCGGGTGCGGCATAGAAGCGCCAGTCGCCAACAGCGCGAGCGGGATCGACGCGGTGTGGCTTTTTCGCATCAGCGAGGAAGTCCGAGCGGCTGGCCTTGACCTCTACTGCCATGGAGACGGCATCGCGCCAGCCAATGGCATCCGGCTGCTCGCTGCACGCGGCCTTAAATGGATCGGCCAGGATCGCGGCGCAGCCATTTCGCCGTAGCCACCTTACGGCAGCCGCAACGATTTCGTTGTGAACCGGCCCAGCCATCAGGACACCTCCACGCGCTTGAACTCAATGACCCATACCCACGGGTTGCTGTCCCAGTCGCCGCCCGTGCTGGTCCAAAGCTCTCTGAATTGGATGCGCAGATCGTCATTGCCGCCGTCCACGGTGAAGCGGGTCGTGATGCCTTCGGCGACGCAGTCCTGCGCGCTGATCGCCTGCAGCCGCTCCACGCGGACGGCGGTGATCTCCAGCAACAGGCGGCAGGCTCGGTGTGGCATGCAGATGGAAGACCTCCACGGGGTCTGCTGGAACTGCATCGGCCCTTTCCCGGGCTGGCCAGTCAGGTCGTGGATGATGGTCGTGCGCTTGTTCCACCGGGTGGCGGAGTCAGCCTCGTAGGCGTAGCCATAGCGCACCTCGCCATAGCCATCCTTGACTTGGCCACTGGCGACAGGCTTGAAGCGCTCCCGCACCCACAGCCGGTCGTCGGGCTGGCCGAAGGGGCATTCGTCAGACATCGGCTCGATGCTGCGCTTGGGCGTGGCTACGCGCCGGGTCTGCGTCTTCGCGCCCGCCAGGATGGCGCGCACCATCGCGCCGTTGAACAGGATGGGACGCTCGCGCATCAGCGGGGATCCTTGGGCAGCAGAGTGGGGCCACGGCGCAGCGGCTTCACTGCGCCCTGGGTGGCGGTGGTGTGCGGGATCGGGCCGGTGTGGCGGTACTCGCGCAGTACGTCGGCCACGAACCGGCCACGCTCGCGGCGCTGCACGACGTACTCGGGGAACGCATCGCCCGGCAACAGCGCCTGGGCTTCGTCCATGAGCGCCACGAACTTCTGCTGCCATTCGAGGGGCATGGACTGGAGCGTGCGGCGCGGCACGACCAGGTAGCCGGCCCGGCCGAGACCGAACGCTTGCCAGATCGGGCCGTCGCAGTAAGGGTTCAGGGCGAGCTGCTGTGCGGCGTCAGCCATTGGTCGGCTCCTTCTCGGGTCCAAAAAACTCTGCCAAGCCCAGGTAGATGGCCTGTGCCTGTTCGTGGGTCATGTCGATGGAGATACCGCAGCCTGTCAGCTGCAGGTCGAACCCGTAGGTGTTGACGACGGAAGGCGCGCCTTCCTCGCCGGTAATGTCGATGGCGACCTCAGCCATTGCCCACCCCCGGCGCTGCATCGCGCTGACCGGTCAGCCGTTTCCCAGCGGCGCGGATTGCCTCGCTAATGTCGATGGTTTCGCCAACGGCGTCGTAGGTGCAGTCATCCCACTGCTGAGCGATCTGCTCGACAATCTGCCCCAGGTCGATTCCCTGCGCGGGCGGGGCGGCGTAGAGCGGCTCACACTCCCATTCCGGGCGGCTGACCGGCTTGTGGAGGCTGACGCGCCAGAATGAATTGCCTGGCGCGCGGTACTTCCATGCAATCGGCTCCTGCGCCCCCGGCTGGCGGGCGGCGAGGGCGGCTTGCCACATAGCCCAATCTTGAGCGGTGCGAGCGTTCACGTAGTAGCCCTGCGCATCACACTCGCAATCGCCGCCCCGATACTCCTCGAACTGCGCCCGGGCATCCCCCTGCACGTCGCCAACCTGTACGGGCTGTTTGCCGATGGCGCCCGAAGGTGGCACGAACTGAGCGTTGTGGTTGTCGGTCGTCATGGCTGGCTTCCCTTCGCGTGGTCTTTGATGCGATCGATGAGGTAGGTGGTTTCGGTGCGCCACTTGGCGCGGTCCAGCGGGTTCATGTGCTTCGTGAGGTACTGGAGCTTTTCGAGCGGCTCGATAAGCCAGGTCAGGGAAAACGGCGTGTCGGAGCGGTGGTCGCGGATCGGTGGGATGGGTCTGCAGTCCGGCCCCGCGATCCATTCGGTTTCACCGCACTCCAGGCATTCGCCCTGGCCGTTGCTACCGGCCGGCCACCGGTGGTCCTTGTGCTTGCCGGCGGGCGGGTGCAGATAGAGCGCGCGAAGTTCCAGCTTCCGGCGCCGGTAATGCGCTACGTCTCCCATTTCGGCCGGTTGCCACGGCTCGGTGCTGTATCGCGGCCTGCACTCGTATCGAACCGGGCTCTGCGTGCCGTACAGCTGGGTCAGGAGCGTCTGCGCCCAGGCCTGCACCGCTGCAGCCGGCACCGGCTCGCCTGCGGCGCCGGCGCGGCGCATGTCGCGCACGGTCGAGGCCACGGTCGGCGCCTCAGCCATCGCGACCGCGCCTCCACGCGTCGGGCACCTGGCTGGCGCAGAGCAGGGCGCCCATCAGCATGTAGACGCCGGTGTCGTTGATGCCTGCCCAGTGCATGGCGCCGGCGACGGCCGCGAGCAGGGCGTAGAGCAGCACCAGGACGGCGGCGCGCCAGTGGCGGATCAGTGCGCGCATCGGATCTGCTCGATGAGGCGTGCGAACTGCTCTTCCTGGCGGCGCAGCGCCCAGTGGAGGCCGGCCCACGCGCCGGTGGCGAAACCCAGCACCAGACCGAAGGAGAAGTCGATGGCGTTCATGCGGCGTCGCCTCCGTTGCCGCGCGCTGCGCGGGCGAGGGTACGGGTCATGTCGGATGCCGCGCGGCCTGCGCTCTTGCGGCCGTCCAGCACCTCGCGGCGCGCCAGCGCGGCGGCGCGGGCGATGTGATGCGCGGCGTAGCCCATACGCTTGGCGGCGATGGCCACTGCCAGGCCGGCGCCGTTGGCGCGCGCTGCGTTGTCGATGGGGAACTGCAGGACGACGGCGCTCATGCGGCGTCGCCTTTGGCCCGGGAGAGGGCGCCGGTCACGGAGGCGATTCGCTCCTGCAGAACGATGTCCACATGGCCGTGCGGCGTAATGGCCAGCGCCTCGCATTCACCAAGCAACTCGGCGACGGCGGCCAGCGTCGCAGCATCTTGGTTGTCCGGCCCCCACTTCTTGGTGGCCTCCTTGGCGTTGTAGCGCAGCACCGCCCGCACATCGACAGGGGCGCTCATGCCGCCACCTGCTGGATGCTGCGCAGGTCTGCGGCGGCGCTCAGGAGCTGCGCGGCGGCGTCTTCGGCTTCGGTGGCGGAGAGGTAGACGCGGCCAGCGGCGCCGACGTACATGGCGACCTTGCCGCTTACGGGTTGGGCTTGGACCTGGACGGGTCCGGAAGAGGTGCTGAGGGCCAGGGTGGCCATGCTGATCTCCGTGCCCCGGCCCGGATGGGCGGTTACAGGGGCGACGGAGTTAGACTACGGAATCCCGTTTACTGGTGTCAACGGAATTCCGTTTGCGTGGCTTGCTTGAATCTGAAGCTGTTCATCGCAGAGGGTCGGGCCAAGTCATCCACCGCGGCGGAGTAAGTTCAGTGAGGCATCGCGGCCTGGTAGTGCTCTTGGAAGTCGGTAAGGCGCATAGACTTGGCAATTTGTCCAAGCAGGGCAGCTTCTTTCGACGCCTTGAAGGGCTGCTGTCTATCATCAACGATATAGAGGATATCCTGCGGTTCCTCCCTGTCTCGCTGTACCAAGATCGCTTTTCTCATACGAGAGCTGGTAGCCCTAGCGTCCGCAGGAATCGCATCTACCAGCGTCGGCCCCCATCTGAACATGAAGTCGACAGTGTCGCCGTTAGCTAGGCGGACTATTGGATCTCTCACTATCGCAATAGCCGGTGCTTTCTGCCTCATCATTTGTTCAACTTCGTCCGCCAACGTTTGGTCGGCGTCGCGGGCCTCGAAATGCTCTTCCTGCCAAGAAACGATCTTGGTGAACATGGTCAGGATTGAACGGCCAAGATTCACCTCCTCACCAATCGGCACGGAACCAACAATCGCTCCCGTTGAATCGATGTTGAAGCCGCAATCTTTAGCGATCTGCATTACACCACGGCTTGACCGGTTGTCGTCCAGCTTGAAACCCAAGCTTCGAAGCTGGAAAAGCGTGAGGCCATCGTCTGTGAAGTAGGTGGATCCCCGCGACTGTGTCAGATAGAAATCGAGAGGAGAGCCGCCAGGGAGCAGAATTGGTGTGCTGACGTAAAGCGCTGCGTGCTGCTCTAGATACTGACAGCGCCAACCCAGCGTCTGTAGTAGGTTTTGGCAGGTGAGCATGGTCAATTCGTGCCGAAGAGGTCGTCTACAAACGGAGGTGTCAACGGGTATGCTTCGCTATCGTACACCCGCGAGTGACGCTGGAACCGCTCAATCCACCCAGTAACTGATCCAACGTCAAGGTCTGTCTTCACGCTCCGGGCTCTGTGAGACAAGCCGAACTCGCGTTCATCCCCGAGTTGGATGTGGCTTCCATACAGTTCCAATCCCGGCTCCACGTGAGAGCGTTTGTGGATCGGCATTACCTCAAGCGCGAAAACGCGCAGCCGGCGCCCGCTAGACGCCTGCATGAGACTGTACTTTTGATAGGGCCCATAACTACGGAACTGCACCTCGCCACGGAACTCTAGGCCAGGGATCACTATGCGATTCAGATCAAGAACGGCGCTCTTCGCGGCTATCGCGCCAGCATGATCCGCCCGAGGAGTCCAGACGATTTCCTCGCCAACGTATTTCGCACTGGCACATATCCCGCGTGCTTTTGCCATCCAGTCCATGATGTCTCCTTGGCGCTAGTCAGCCCAGCCGCCGATCCAATGGACACGGCCAATGACCGTGATCGGGTGTCGCTTGGACGCCATTGGCTTAGGCTTCCGCCAATGATGGTCCCCATGCGGGTTGTCGCTCTGGAAGTAAACGCCGGTGTCGAGCACCATAGCGCGCTTAACGAAGTACTCCGGACGAGCCATGCCGTCGACTTGGATCACGTACAGAAGGCCATCGACCACGCGTGTGTCCGATGTGTCGAACAAGATGGCATCGCCGTCTTTGATTGTCGGTTCCATGCTGTCGCCCTTACCGTAGTAAACGGCCAGGTTCCGGCCATAAATCCCGCGGCGGCGCAGGCTGGTCTTCTTGAACTTCAGGCTGTGCGTTTCCGCATATTCCAGAGCCTCGGCGCCCGCGCCCAGTCCAGCTGCCTGGGAGTAGCCAATGATGTCGGCGTACTCGCTGTCTGCGTTCGGCTCACTGAGGCCTTTGGCGCCCTTTCCCGTCTCGAGCCACTCCACGCGCACCTTTAGACGTTGCGCGATCCTATGGAGCTGGGTAGTGGATTTCGAGAGCCCTAACTCGAGGTCGGAAAGGGTCGTTGGCGCAATACCTGCGGCGCGGGCAAGGTCTGCGCGGCTGACCTTCTGCGCTTCGCGCTCGGCTCTAATTCTGTTGCCAATGGTGTCCATGTTCACATTTGAACGGAACTCCGTAACGGAATGCCGTTGACTGCGAACTACGGAATACCGTAGTGTGCCATCCATGGACAAATCATGGTCAGACATCATTGCGGACCTTCAGACGATTGGCATGACCTATGCCCAAATCGGTGAAGCGATCGGCTGCGCTGGTTCCACGGTAGGTGATTTGGCGTCGGGTCGGTCCCAATCCCCCCGTGCGTCCAGTGCGCTCTCTCTGCTGCGCCTTCATGCGGGCCGTTGCAGCGCCAGGGAAGCGGGGGAACGGGCTACCAGAGAGGTCGTCGAGCCATTGGTCGATAGCCGCATGAGCAAGCGCGCGCTGCGGGCGAAGTTCGGTTTCAAGACCGACGCTCACCTCGCGAAGGTGCTGCAGCTGCCGGTTGAGCAGGTGGCGGCCTGGCCGGAAGAGCAGGGCGTTCCGGCCCTCCCGCAGGTGATGAGAATTCTCGGCGTCGAGCCCGAACAACCTCCGGGCGAGACTGCCCAAACCGATCCCGACGCCGAGCGCGTCATCCAAGTGCAGGTGGCCTGATATGCGCGTGCTGTCCGACAAATGGAACCCCCGGCTGTGGCTGAGGGAATGGTTGAACCAGCCATCAAAGGCTGAATTGGTTGAGCGGCAGGTCGCCGAGGCTGCTGCCGCCCAGATGTTCACAGTTCTCGCGAATGAATACGGCGTCAAGCCACAGTACTCGCTCGAACTAGACTGCTCCGCGCGGATCAACGGGCTGCGTCGTCCTGTGCGGCACCGTGAATCGACCCGATGAGCATGTCCTCCACGCTCTCGAACTCGACCAAGAAATGCGGAGACTCGCCTTGTTTGGCCATCTCGACAGAACCTAACTCCAGCACGCGGCTGATCTCCGCTTCCGCCTCGGCAGCAGGTTTCCCCCAGCTGCGGAGAGCTGCCCCGAGTGCGCCCTGCAAAGCCAATGCGCGTCCATTCGTATGTTCCAGATGGGTGCGCAGTCCAGCCAGTTGAAGCTTCAGTTCCTCGATTGCAAACGCAGTCGCATCGTCCATGTTGCCCTCCTTGCGGGCTGTTCGTGTGGAAACGCCAGCGTAGCGCAAGCAGGGCGACGCCCTCGCTCCCTGAGTTGATTTCGTCCATAGCGCAGATGGTGCGCGACCTGGGCCCGGCCCGAAACCTTGAAATACCCGTCTTCCCAAGGTGACCCATGACCTGCCGTACTTCCTCCATTAACTGGCTCGACTGCCTCTACAACGCCGTGCGCAAGACGCCGGGCGGTGTCGCCGAGGCCGCCAAGTGGCTGACCGATCGCCGCGGCAAGTCCATGCACCCCGAGACCCTGCGCGCCAAGCTCAACGGCACGGAGGGCGAGTCGGTGACCATCGAGATCGCCGAGCTGCTGACCGAGTGGATGCAGCAGAGGGTCGGCGGCAGCGAGTACGCCCTTGAATGGATGCAGGCCTTGGCCGGGCAGTTCGGCATGGCTGTGGACGTAGTGCCGCCGCCGCCCGATGGCGGTTGGTCGGACGAGATTGGGGCCATCCAGACGAAGCTGCTGGAGATCACCTCGCGGGTAGGCCGCTTGTCCGGCACCGCGCTGGACGCGATGTCCGACCGCTGCATCGACAGCGACGAGGCAGAGCTGATGGTCAGCGAGGTACGCGCGCTGCGCACGATGGCGCATCGACTGGAGCGCAACGTGGCGCGTGCTGCGCAGAAGGGGAAGGGGAGGGCACGCCGATGAACCATCCGGCACGCGCTACCGATGTTGGCACCAGCCACGAGGCTGCCCACCACCTCATCGCCAGCTGCCAGCAGGCCGTCCAGCAGGACCGGGCCGCGAAGGCGGTACAGCAGCACCTTGGCCTGACCAGCATGGAGCTGGCGCGGGCGACAGGTCACGATCGCTACACGCTGGCCCGAAGGCTGCCTGAGCTGCTGGAGGGGGGGCGCGCGTGGCGCGGTCCGAAGAAGCTGCGCGACACCAGTGGCCGCAGTGCGTGTACCTGGTGGCCGGTGGCCCCGGGCGACAACTACGCACTGGCGGTCTGAGCCATGTCCACCATCATCATGAGCAGCTGCTGGCCGTTGCAGGGGCTGAGCGTCACACAGAAGGCGGTGCTGATCTCGCTGGCGGATCAAGCCAACGACGACGGCGTGTGCTGGCCGGCCATCGGGACCATCGCCAAACGCTGCTGCATGTCGGCGCGCGCTGTGCGCAGTGCGATGGACCATCTTGAAGTTGTCGGGCTGCTGTCTCGCGAGCGCAGGTTCAACAGCAGCAACGTCTACGTTGTCACCCCGGCGAAGTTCGACGCTGCTGCCACTGCTTCGAGGGGCAAGCGCAAGGTTGGGAAATCTGGGGATGCAGCGGGCGCAGGTGATGCGCCCCATGCAGGGGGTGCGCCCGATGCACCCGGGGATGCGCCCGGTGCAGGGGGTGAGGCAGCGGGCGCAGGTCTGGAGGTGCGCCCCGTGCCGCCTAACCGTCATATAACCCCCATTGAACCGTCAGGAGAACCGTCATCTCCGGCGGGCCTGCCGGCCACGCCGCCGGCAGAGGACACCGAGACGGAACTGCAGGCCGCATGCCGGGCCACCTGGGCGGCGTACGCGGTGGCCTATCGCAACCGCCACGGCGCAATGCCGGTGCGCAACGCGAAGGTCAACGCCAACGTGAAGCAGATCGTCCAGCGCCTCGGCCGCATTGAGGCGCCGCAGGTGGCTGGGTGGTTCCTGCGGGTCAACGAGCGGATGGTTGTCCAGGGCATGCACGACCTCGGGCTGCTGCTGGCGCGCTGCGAGGCCTACCGCACCCAGTGGGCGACCGGGCGCCAAGTGACCGAGACCAGCGCCCGCCACGCGGACCAGACGCAATCGAACGTCAGCGCGGCCGATGAGGCGAAGGCCCTTCTGCGCAAGGGGAGAGCTGCCCATGCTGTGTGACCACGAACAGGACCACCTGGTGGACCTGCTTGTCGCGACCGCTGAGGTGATCGGCGACCAGATGCGGCCCACCACTGCCGCGTACATGGTGCAGGACCTGGCCTGCTACACGATGCCGGTGCTGGAGGCCGCGCTGGCCGGTTGTCGCCGCGAGCTGAAGGGGCGGCTGTCACTGGCGGCCGTGCTGGAGCGGATCGCCGATGGGCACCCTGCGCCGAACGAAGCATGGGCTGTGGCCATCCAGGCCGCTGACGAGCGGGCCACGGTGGTCTGGACCACGCTCACGCAGCAGGCATGGTCGACGGCGCTGCCGCTGGTGCTGGCGGGCGACAAGATCGCCGCTCGCCCTGCGTTCCTCGAAACCTACGGTCGGCTGTTGAAGGAGGCGCGCGCTGCCCGCCAGCCGGCTACCTACACCCCATCGTTGGGCTTCGATGCGGCCTGCCGCCGCGCTGCGCTCTCGGATGCGCTGGCGAAGGGGCTGCTGCAGCACGAGCAGGTGAGCCACCACCTGGAGCTGGCCGCGCCGGCGCCGACGTTCAACGCCGTGGCACTGCTTGCGGGGAAGGTCGAGGCATCGCCCGGCGCGAGCGAGAAGACCCGGGCGCGGCTGGAAGAGCTGGCACGGGAGCTGGCCGCTTGATGCGCCCGCTCAGGACCCAGCTGGACATCTTCGAGCGCGACCCGGCGCGGCTGGCCAAGGCCAACCGTGTGGCTGCCGAGACCGCGCTGCGCGACGTGCAGTTCAGTGCGACCGAGCGTCAGGAACGCCACGACTACTACCTGGGCGAGGCGCTGCGGCTTGAAGCGCTGGCCCGCCAATGCAAACCCGCGCCGGCCCGCCGCCGCCGCACCACCAGACAGACAGGAGCAACACCACGATGAAGCCGCTGGTCATCTACCACGCAAACTGCGCCGACGGGTTCACCGCGGCATGGGCCGTCCGCCAGGCGATGGACGCCGAGTTCCACCCCGGCGTTCACGGGGAGCCGCCGCCGGAGGTCGCCGGCCGCGACGTGATCCTGGTGGACTTCTGCTATCCGTTCGACGTGCTGATGCGGTTGGGACGGGCTGCCCGCTCGGTGCTGGTGCTCGACCACCACAAGTCGGCCGAAGCCAGCCTGACGACGGAGAATCGCTACTTCGGTCAGGGTGGCATGGCGCACGTTGTTCGACTCGACAACCTGCCGGACGCGCGGCAGGCCTGGGACTACTACTCCGCCAACGCCAGTGTCGGCAGTGGCATCGTCTGCGCGCTCTTCGATATGAACCGCAGTGGGGCCGGTATTGCGTGGGACTTTTTCCACCCCGGCAAGGCGCGGCCGGCGTTCCTTGATCACGTAGAGGACCGCGACCTGTGGCGGTTTGCCCTGCAGCACACGCGCGAGATCTGCGCCACGGTCCACAGCCACCCGTACACGTTCCAGGCGTGGGACGCGCTGGCCGCCGAGACGACCTATTCGCTGTACCAGCAGGGGCTGGTGCTGGAGCGGGCCAGAGCGAAGGACGTGGCCGAACAGGTCGCGCTGTCGCGCCGGGAGCTGGTGATCGGCAACTACCACGTGCCGGCGGCGAACGTCCCGCGCGCGCTGGTGAGCGAGGCCGGCCACCTCATGGGCAAGGGCCGCGCCTTCGCCGCCTGCTACTACGACACGGCCGCCGGCCGCGTGTTCAGCCTGCGGTCCACGCCGGACGCGGTGGACGTGAGCGAGGTGGCCGCGCTGTACGGCGGTGGTGGGCATGCGCGCGCTGCAGGATTCACTGTCCCGCGCGACCACGAACTGGCGAGGGCCTGACCATGAAGAGGTCAACGTGGGATGCAGTCTTGTTTGTGACGGGGTTTCTGGCTGTTCTCGGGATGAGCGCCCCCGCCTGGGCCGGGGTACTGGTAGGGGCAAGCCTGGTGCTGCTGCGGCGGACTGCCTGATGGACTTCAACGCCTACAGCACCCGCAGCAGGTTCGCCGCCGAGATCAACGCCGGGTACTCGGCCCGGCTCAACGGCAAGCGCCTGAGCGACAACCCGCACCTGGTATGGATCGAGTGCGAAACCGAGGATGGGGCCAACCGCAGGGCTGGAGCGCTGAGCGAGAAGGCGCAGGCCTGGCAGCACGGGTGGAGGCTGGCCGACAAGGACGAAAGTGGCAGGGGAGGCGCGCGCTGATGAGTGCCAGGAAGATGCTCGCCCAGTTCACGACCGACCAGTTGCTGGAAGAGATCGTCCGGCGTCGCGAGGACCGGAAGGACATAGGGGACGTGCAGCCCTGCGATGAATGCAGGCACTTCAAGTTCTGGATCGCCAGCGGCGAAGTGCCCAAGGACTACAACCCTTGCGAGCTGGGCAATCGGATGCGCTTTCACATGGCCGGTGACGGTGAGGACCCGCATAGCAGCATCGGCTACTACCGGCGTGTATGTGTCTCTCGCTCCCCGCGAGAGGGGGCAACCTGATGTGGTCCAAGGCACCACCGCCGACCGCAGCCGAGGCAGCCCGCATCGAGGCATCCAAGGTGGGGCCGTGCATGGCCTGCCTGTCGCTGGTCGCCCAGGAGCTGCTGGCGCCGCCGCTGGTGGTCTACGGCTGCGACTACAACCACGCCAAGAGCGGGAACCTGCGGCGCGGCCACGCCTTCGGGTACGCCCTGTGCACCTGGCACCACCGCCGGCACCCGCTGGGCGGGAACAGCTTCGCGACGATGCGCGAGATCTACGGCCCGAGCCTGATGGATGGCTCGCGGACCTTCCACGAGACGTATGGCACCGACGACGAGCTGATCGCACAGCAGACGTTCGTCAACGAACAGAGGCAGGCAGCATGACGACCAGTACCACCCACGACCTGACCCCGGACGCGATTCGCGCCTGGTTCGCGGACCAGCCGGCCGGCGCGGTGTTCACGATGCCGGCAATCAGCAAGGCATTCGGCGTGGCGCCGGGTGAGGAACGGCGCAGGCTGGCCTCGTCGGTCCGCTGCGGCTTCCTGTGCGGCTTCCTCGAGCGGACGCAGGTGGCAGCCGGCACCGCGTATCGGGTGAGCGGCAAGAGCATGCGGAGGGAGAGGCTGAGCGAGGAAGAGCGGCGCGAGCGCGGCTTGGCGAACCAGCGGGCGCGCCACGAGCGGCATCGCCGCGCCAAGGGCGTGAAGCCGGTGCCGAACCGCTCGAAGCTGGTCCGGGCGACGCGGGTGAATCTGCCGGCGGCCGGGGTGTCGCTGCCGACCGTCGCGGCGGCCGGGCGCGCGCCCGAGACGGTAGAGCAGTTCCTGGCGCGCGGTGGCCGGGTACACCGGCTGGCGGCGAGCTGGGACCAGACGGAGCGGGCGGCATGAGCGAAATCGAGAAGCGCGCGCGGGAGCTGTTGGCTGCGGAGTATGAGCGATTCGACCTGCCTAGCACTGCGGCAGGTGTCCGAGATGGGGGATATGACCTGAGCCCTTCGATGCGCGCGCTGGTCGCCGCGCTCACGCCGCCCGAGGGCTACGCGCTTGTGCCAGTTGAGCCGACCCCGGAGATGCTGCAGGCGGCGGCATTTGGCGTAGCCCGGAAGACCGGCCAGAAGTTCAATCCGATGATGTCGGCTGGCTACGCCGCCATGCTCGCTGCACGCCCGGGGGTGTTCTGATGGACGCCATCGAGATGCGGGCGCGGGAGCTGCTGGCGGCCCAGTACGATGCAGGTAGCCGGTCATTCACCGCAAGGCAGATCAGGGTCGATCCTGCAGCGCTTGGCGATGACTTTCTGCGAGCGCTAGGAGCGATCCGTGCCGCCCTCATGCCGCCCGAGGGCTACGTGCTGGTGCCGGTAGAACCGACCGGTCGAATGATCGACGCCGGGATCCTTGCGTATGACGGGAAATGCGAATCCAGCTACGTCGCGATGCTCGCCGCTCGCCCGGAGGTGACCGGTGGCTGAGCCCGCGCTGGAGCTGGTGCTCCCCTGGCCGAGCAAGGACCTGTCGCCGAACGCTCGTGTCCACTACCGGGTGAAGGCGCAGGCCACGAAGACCGCACGGCAAACGGCGGTGCTGCTGGCCTATGAGGCCGGATGGCGAGGCCTGCGGCTGCCGGAGGGCCGGCTGTATCTGTGGATCGAGTGTTACCAGGCGCCGGGCAAGAAGCTCCCGGACGACGACAACATGATTGGCCGGTGCAAGCCCTACCGGGACGGCATCGCCCAGGCGCTGGGCATCGACGACAAGCGGTTTCGCTGCCTCCCGTTCGTCCATGACGAGCGCCGGCCCGGCGGGCAGGTAGTGATGCGGATTACGGGCAAGCCCCGGATGGTGGAGTAGGTCGCGAGTGGTGCGACGGAAGGGCGGCAAGCTGGCTGGATGGACCTGACCTGCTACGACGACAAGGCGCTGGAGCTGCTGAGCGGCATCCAGCAAGACATAGCCGCGATGCGCTGGGCAAGGGCTTGGAATGCCCCGGCCCAGAGGCAGCAGGCAGAGCAGGCACTGCGCCGAGCACGCGCGCTGCGCCGTGAGATCAATCGACGAGAGCGACAGGGGAATGGGCATGGCAGACGTACGTGAGTTGATGGGCCGACTGGGGCCGACGACCGTCAAATTCGATACCGGGCGCGGCGGAGTCCCGGCCCTAACCAACCAGGACATCGCGGCAGCTCTCGGCATGGTGCCTGCTGGCTTGGGCAGGGAGCTGCTGGAGGCGTGCTGGTGGCCGGACGGTGCGGCGCTGCGCCGGCACCGGCTGCGGGACGCGGTCATCGCTTTGGTCACCCCCGAGCTGCGTCGGCAGCAGCGGAGGCTCGCTGACGCCCGGACCGAGTTGGGGCTGGCCGAGGTGTGCATGGGCTGGGCCGGCGCCGTGACCGCCGAGCAGCGCGCCGAGCGTGATCGCGCGGCGCACCGGCTGGGGCAAGTCAAGGGTCAGTGCTGGCCAATCAGCACGCTGGAGTCGCTGCCGACGCTGGCGATCGCGGTGATCAGCGAAATTTCGCACCGACCGCACTGCGCCAGCTGCGAAGGAAGGGGCCATACGCTGGCAGGCGAGCTGCTGATGACGTGCAAAGTATGCGGCGGGGCCGGACTGGGCCAAGTCAGCGACCGGCGCCGGGCGTGCGCCATCGGGAGGGACGAAGCGGCCTATCGGCGGACCTGGAAGCCGGTATACGAGTGGCTGTTGAGTAAAATGGTCGAGGCAGAGCAGGAAGCCGCATGGCATATGCGGGATGCCTTGAGCTCGGCTGCATAACCTAGTGGTAATCTCGGGTCATTCACACGGAGGGTTCACGGTGATCGTTGAGTTGGGATCTGCGATAGGAGGTCTGAAGACTGCGGTTGAGCTGGTGAGAGGAGTTGCCGCTGCAGACCGAGCGCTCAACGAAGCGGATCTCAAGTTGAAGTTGCTAGGTGCGGTCAACGAGATGGTCACTGCGCAGATGGCTCTGGTTGATGCGAGGCAGGCCATCGATGATCGTGACGCAGAAATTGAACGGCTCAAGGAAGCCTTGGCAATCAAGGGCTCTGTGGTGCTTGTGAATAGCGCGTACTACATGAAGAACGAAGACGGAAGGCCGACGGGTCATGGATACTGCATGCGTTGCTACGAAGTGGAAAGCAAGCTGCGTCATCTTGCGTACGGTGGGACGATGATGGACAACCCAGTTGTGTGCCCAACGTGCGGTACCAAGTACGTCTACGCAGGGGTCTATCCGCTCGAATAGTGCGGAGGTGACACCTCCGCATGAAACCTGCCACATTGGCTACCATCGCGCACGCCTAGACCCCGCCCATCCAGCCGGGGTTTTTCTTTGCCCGCTTCCCAGTCCGGATCAACCCTCGCGCCCAGCCGGCAGCGGGGCGGGCGCCTTTTGCAGGAAACCCGATGGCCAAGATCACCGCGAAAGAAGCGGGCGGCACCAACGTGCTTGCCTTCCTGGACATGCTCGCGTGGGCGGAAGGCACCAGCACCAGCCCGGCGACGAAGGACCAGGGCTACGACGTGGTCGTGACCGGGTTCGATCGTGCGCCCGAGATCTTCACCGACTACTCGGTGCATCCGTTCTCGCGGGGGCGCAAGTCGAAGGTGATCACCAGCAAGGGCCTGACCTCCAACGCGTCCGGCCGATACCAGTTCATGCTGAGGGACTACGCGCATTACCGCGCGCAGCTGAAACTGCCGGACTTCGGGCCGCTGTCCCAGGATCGTTGGGCAATTCAACTGATCCGGGAGTGCCGCGCGCTGCCGCTGATCCAGGCGGGGAAGATCACGCAGGCGATCGCGGCGGTGCGCAACATCTGGGCGAGCCTGCCCGGCGCTGGCTACGGGCAGCCCGAGCACGCGCTCGACAAACTGCTGGCCGTCTACCGGAAGGCGGGCGGGGCCATCGTGTCGTGACCGAGCCCGTGAGCACTCTGAAGCTGGCCGTCGGCACATTCACTGCCGCGGTGGTCGCACCTGCAACGGCGGACGCCCTGCGCGAAGCCGAACGCATCATCCTGGGCGTGCCGCAGTCGGTGCTGCTGGTGGCGATGGCCGGAGCGCTGATCGGTGTACTGCTGCTGCCCGAGAAGGACGCCGAGCGAATGGCGGCCGACGCTGGGCGCCGGCGTGGGCACCGATGGCTGCAGACTGCCGCGCGCTGGCTGGCGCTCGGCGTCGCTGTCGTGGGCTACGCGATCGTTGCCGCGTGGGTCATCTCGGTCGTCTGCTACATCTGGCACGACCTCGCCGGCGCTCCTCAGCTGCCGCTGGCGGGGCTTTCTGGCTTGCTGATTCGGCGGCTGCTACCCAGCTACGTCCGTCTGGTGGAACGAGCCACCGGCGCAATCGGAGGCGATAGACCATGAGTGAAATGCTGCGGTTGCTGAGCGCGCTGTGGCGCTTGATCGCCGGGGCCGTTACTGATGCCTTGGTGTGGCTGCGCAAGCCCAGCAGCAAGCTCAAGGTCGTCTGCGCGGTCCTCTCGTTCGGCTGCCTGGTCTCCGGTTTGTCCGCTTGGGAGAGGGAGCAGAAGATCCGCGACCTGAGCGCCCAGGTGACCAAGGTCCGGGCCGACTGGACGGCCGATGCCGCCCGACTGCAGGCCGACGTCCACACGCGCGATCAGCGCTTGGCCGAGGTCGCCACCGCACTGAGGGCAGAAGCCGAGAAGTTGAAGGCCCTCAAGGCTGAGAGCGCGGCGGCACTGAAGAGCCTGGCCGGCAAGATCGAGGCTTCCGAGAAGGAGGCATCCACCTGGCGCGGGCGCTACGAACAGCGGCCCGACACCTGCAAGGCAGCGCTGGAGCTGCTCGATTCGGCCTGCCCGGCACTGAAGGGGTACTGATATGCGCATCATCCTGCTTACCACCGCTGCGCTGCTCGCCGCGTGCCGGTCCGCTCCCGCCCCGCTCAACCCGCCGCCGCCCGCTCTCATCGAGATGCCCGTGCTGGTCTACGTTCCCATCGATGCCGATCTGCGCCGGCGGTGCCAGTGGGAGCGGGAAGGGATGCCGTCGCAGGTGTTCTCCGTGTCCAACGGGCGAAAGCGCTGTCTCCAGCAGTACGAGGCGCAGCTCGACGGCATCGACCAGGTGCAGGGCAAGCCCGTGCCGGAGCGAATCCGATGAGGCGCGCGGCATGGGCGGCATGGGCTGCCGCTGTGGCGTGCGTTGGCGCAGCGCTGTGGCTCGCAGACAGGAGCACTGCGACTTCGGGGACGTGCTTCGCGGCCGCCTGCCTGCTGATGGGCGCAGTGCTTGCGCTGGACGCCCCGGCGCGCGCCAAGGGTCGCGTGGTGATGGCGCGCCGGCCCCAGAGCCCGATCCACAGCCGCAGGTAGCCGCCGAGTTCCACGCAGAAGGTTCCACGCGCGGCGACGTGAAGGTAATTGTTAATGTCCACAGATTATCCACAGAAAACTGAATGGGGCGGGGCCCCTGGGATTTATCCACAGCCACCGGGGGGAATTCGGACCCCGGTGATTGACAGTATTTCGGCCCCTTAGTGCTCCACCACAGGGGACGCATTTGGCGTGTTTTCCCCGGAGAAACCGCATTTTCTGAGCTAAATAGGTTGCGCATCGGGTAGGACATGGCTGACATCCGCGAATTCACCCAAGGCTGGTCCGTCGCCCGCCTGGCGGATGAGTTCGGCATCGACCGGCGGACCGCCAGTAAGCGCCTCAAGGAGGCCGGAGTCCCGCCGCTGACGAAGCGCGCCGGCCACGACGTGTATCGCCTGGCCGACGCCGCGCCGGCGCTGATCTCAACGGCTGGGATGGCGCTGGGCGCAGATGGCGTGGTGGACCCGCGCGACCTTCCGCCGATGGAACGTCGCGCCTACTACCAGTCCGAGAACGAGCGCCTGAAGGTGGAGTCCACCATTGGGCAACTGGTCCCAGCCGCGGAGGTGGAAGCCGACTACGCCGAGCTGGTGAAGAAGGTGGTGCAGTTCTTCGACACGCTGCCTGACGTGCTTGAGCGCAAGGCGGGGCTGACGCCCGAGCAGGTGGTCAAGGTCCAGGACGAGTGCGACCGCGTCCGCCAATCCATGTACGAGGGCATCACCGATGACGACGTACGCGACCGCGCGTAACGTGCGGCTCGGCGTCGCCGAGATGATCCGGCCACCGCGGCGGATTCGAGTCAGCGAAGGCGCACGAGTGCTGCAGGTGGCAAACGCTGCCGGTGCGGCGGGCGCTTGGGACGCGGACACCACGCCCTACATGGTCGATCCGCTGGATTCCACTGGCAGCCGTCACTACGAAGCTGTGGTATTCGTTGGCCCGGCCCGTTCTGGCAAGACGATTTCGCTGATCGATGCTCGCTTGGCGTACCTCATCACCTGCAATCCGGCCGATGCGATGGTCGTCCAGATGTCCAAGGACGCTGCTGAGGACTTCAGCAAAACGCGCCTCTCGCGCGGCATCGCCGCAAGCCCCGAGCTTCGCTGCAGACTGAGCCCGAGGGCTCACGACGACAACATCCTGCTGAAGTTCTTTCGGTCAGGTATGTCGCTTCGCATGGGCTGGCCATCGGTTTCAGTGCTTTCGGGCAAGGACATCCACGACGTCCTGATGACAGACGTGGACAACTACACGGGCGATCTGGCGATCGACGAGTGCTTCGGCCTCGCCCTGAAGCGCACGCAGACCTACATGTCCGCCGGCATGGTGGTGGCCGAGTCCAGTCCCGCTACGGACTACGCCGATGGCGCATGGAAGCCCAGTCACCCGCATCAGGGGCCGCCTGCTGCCGGCATCGCCGCGCTGTATGCGCGCGGTGACCGGCGCCGGTGGTACTGGCCGTGCCCCGAGTGCGGTGAGCGGTTCCAGGCAGCGCCCGGCTACGACGGCTTCGCCCTCCCGCCGATGGAGGAACTGCTGGAGCGTGTGGTGCTGGACGACGTACAGAAGATGGCTCGGCACTACTCGTTGCTGCACTGCCCCAACTGCGGCGTGGGACTCCAGCACCGGTGGAAGGATGAAATGAACCGGGCCGGCGTCTGGGCGGCTGAAGGTCAGCTGGTCCATGCAGACGGGACGGTAACTGGAGAGCGGCCGGCGGCGCGCATCGCCAGCTACTGGCTGGGCGGCGTCGCAGCCGCCTACCAGTCGTGGGAATCGCTGATCGAGCGTTACTTGCAGGCTCTGCGCACGTTTGCCACCACCGGTGAAGAGCGACCGCTCAAGACGACTCACAACGTTGACGGCGCGATCAACTACGTGCCGATGGCCGCGCGCTCGGCCAGCGACCCGAACGAAATGAAGGAGCGGGCCGAGGTGTGGCCGGCAGGCACAGTCCCTGCTGGCGTGCGCTTCCTCATCGCCACCGTCGACGTCCAGGCCAACCGCTTCGTGGTCCTGGTGCTGGGGTTCGGCGTTGGCGAATCCGGACAGCTGGAGCGCTGGGTGGTGGATTCCTTCACCCTGCGCACGTCCAAGCGCGAGGATGGCTCGGGTGGATTCCTTCCGCTGGACCCGCCGAAGTACCTCGAGGACTGGGAACGGTTGGTGGAGAAGGTGGTCAGCCGGCGCTACCCGCTTGATGACGAAACCGGGCGCAGCATGCCGATGCGCGCCGTGGGCATCGACTGGGGCGGCAAGGCGGGCACGTCGGTTCGGGCGCTGGAGTTCTGGCGTTCGCTCAAGGAGCGGCAGCTGCACGCGAGGGTGCGTCTGGTCAAGGGCGAAGCCCGGCGCGAGGCCGCCTTGTTCCGGGAAACTTTCCCCGACAGCCGCAAACGGCGTGATCGAAAGTCCGGCTCGAAGGGCGACGTACCGCAGTTGCTGCTCAACGTCGACCGACTGAAGGACACGGTCGACGCCAACGTAAAGCGAGCCGAGCCGGGCCCGGGCTACTACCACTTCCCGGACTGGCTGCCGGAGGCCTTCTACGCCGAACTGACCGCCGAATCGCGGACCGCGAACGGGTGGAAAAACCTGGCCGGCCGCCGGAACGAGGCATTCGATCTGACCGGCTACGCCGAAGGGCTGGCGCTGTGGCTGAACGTGCCGGCAATCAACCTGACTACGCCACCGGCCTGGGCCGCAGCGTGGGACGACAACCCTGACGTGAGGGCAGAGGACGCACCGCCGGCAGCGCCGCCGCGCACTCGCACCCGACGCGTCATCCGAAGCAATTACCTGGGACGCTGATATGGCATTCACCAAAGAGCAGGTCACGCAGCTTGAGGGCGCGATCTCGGCGGGCGTGCTGAGCGTCCGGTACGCAGACCGCACCGTGACGTACCACAGCCTGGCCGAGATGCGGAAGCTGCTCAAGCAGATGCGCGACGAGCTCGGCCATGCGAGCGGTGTCCGTCGGCGCCCGCGCATCGTGCGGCTCTACCAGTCGGGGACCGGCAATGTCTGACGTGTCCGAAGGCAGCTACCGCGCCGCAGGCAATGGCCGCAGGCTGCGCTTGTTCCGCCCGGTGTCGCTGGGCCCTAACGCGGCGCTGCTCGGTCTTCCGACGCTGCTGGCGCGTGCCCGGCACCTGGCCCGGAATGACCCGTGGATGGTCAGTGCGCTCAACAAGAGCGTGTCCAACGGCATCGCCACCGGCATCCAGGCGAAGCCGATCTGGGGCAACAGCGCGCACAAGCGGCGTGTGGCCAAGCTCTGGAAGCGCTGGGGCAAATACGCCGACGCCGATGGCGTGCTGGACTGGGCCGGTTTGCAGGCGCTGGCCTGGCGCGAGTGGAAGGAGGCCGGCGAGGTGTTTGCCCGCATCCGATACCGACTGCCGGAGGACGGCCTGCCGGTGCCCCTGCAGGTCCAGCTCATCGAATCGGAGCAGTGTCCGCAGCACTACAACGGCGTGGCCAGCAATGGCAACGTCATCCGGCAGGGCATCGAGGTCGATCGAATCGGCCGTCGCGTGGCCTACTGGATGTACCGCGAGCACCCCGGTGACCTGCACGTGGCGGTCAACGGGAATGAGCTGGTCCGTGTTCCGGCCGAGCAGGTGCTGCATCTGTACCGGCCGAACCGCGCCGGCGCCATGCGCGGGGTGCCAGGATCGGCCCCGGCGCTGCTGCGCATGTTCAATCTGGACCGTCTCGATGACGCGGTGCTGGAGCGGCAGGCGCTGGCCAACCTGTTCGCTGGTTTCATCACCACCGAGCCCAGCGCTGATAGCGACGAGGGCGCGGCGGTCGGTGACCTGGTCACCGGTGAAGATCCTGACGGCACCGCCATCGGTGGATTGGAGCCGGGGACGCTGCAGGAGCTGCCGCCGGGTCGAAAGGTCGAGTTTGCAAACCCACCGAGCGCGGGGGCAGATTACGCCGAGTTCCTGCGGGGCCATCTGCTCGCCATCTGTGCGAGCCAGGACGTGCCCTACGAAGTGCTGACCGGTGACCTGCGCAACGTCTCTGATCGGGCGCTTCGCCTGATCCTGAACGAGTTCCGTCGGGTCATCGAGCAGGACCAGTGGCTCTACATGATTCCCATGTTCTGCCAGCGCGTCCGCGATGCCTTCTTCGACCAGGCCGTGCTGGCGGGGCTGCTGAAGGTGCCGGGCTATGCAGCTCTGCGCGATGACGTCACAGAGACGCTGTGGGTGCCCGAGGGCTGGCCTTGGAGCCACCCGGTGCAGGACGTCACCTCCGAGATCAAGGCGGTCCGCGCCGGCTTCAAATCGCGCACGAAGGTGGTACTGGGGGCCGGTGAGGATCCGGAGCAGGTTGACCTCGAGCAGGCAGCTGACAACGCGCGCGCCGACGGCGCGGGCCTGATCTATGACAGCGACCCCCGGCGAACCAACGTCTCCGGCGCGCAACAGGACGAACCCGAACCCGGCGCCACTGGCGCCCCCAATGATCAAAGGAACAACGATGACGAATAAGCCCGGCCTGCTGGCCCGCATGTTCAGTCGTGGCAACCGCGCGCCTGTCGTCGCGACGCTGGCCAGCGCCATCCTCAACCAACCCCTCATGGTTCAGCCTGCGATTGGCGAGGCGCTGATCGCAGGCTACCTCGAGGGGAGCGTCACCAGCGCTGACAGCACGCTGAAGGCCGACCGCTTCGAGGTAGCGGAAAACGGGGCTGATGCCGTCGCCGTCGCGAAATCGGTGGTCGGCGTGATCAACCTGTCCGGCGCGATGGTGAATCGACCGATGCCGGGTGACAGCGGGCCGGGCCCGGTCAGCTATGCGGCGGTGCGCGATGCCTTCGACGAGCTGCTGGAGGATGACGAGGTCGCCTCGATCGTCTTCCGGTTGGACAGCCCGGGCGGCATGGCATCGGGCTGTTTCGATCTGGTCGACCGAATCTACGCCGCGCGAGGTGCCAAGCCCCTGTATGCGCTCGTGGATGACCACGCCTTGTCCGCGTGTTTCGCGCTGGCCACCGCATGCAACGAAATCTGGATCAGCCGCACCGGCGGTGTGGGCTCGGTTGGGGTCGTGGCCTTCCACTGTGACCGGAGCGGCAGCAACGAAAAGGTGGGGTTGAAGGTAACGCCGCTGTTCGCTGGCGAGCACAAGATTGACTTGAACCCCAATTTCCCGCTCAGCGAATCGGCTCGCGCGTGGGCGCAGGCGGACATCGACGGCCTGCACACCATGTTCGTGGAAACCGTAGCCCGAAACCTGGGAATGGACGCGGAGGCCGTTAGGGCAACCCAGGCGGCGTGCTACCGAGGGCAGGCCGCCGTTGACGTGGGTTTCGCCACGCGAATGGGCACGTGGCACGACCTGATGGCGCACCTGCGGGCCGGCGGCGCGCCCGCAGCGCGCACCGATGGTGATGCCGCAGGCGAGGACGATCCCGAGGCTGTCGCTGCCATTCCTCCGCCGACGACTGCAGCGCCAGCGGCGCCGGCAGCAGCAGCGGAGCAGCTGGTGGACGATGCGCAGGCGCCGAGCGGCGCTGCAGCCTTGATGGCCGCGATCGCCGTGAGCGAGCTGCCCGCCGCGATCGCGGTGGCGGTGCTGCGGCGTCCGGCCCAGCCGGGGGAAACCGCCGAGGCGGCGATTGAATATGCGACGGCGGTGCAGGACGCATGCGCCGCCACCCTGCGCGGTGACGAGACGCTCGCCGCCAGCTTCATCGAGAAGAACACCGACCTCGACACGGTGCGTACGCAGCTGCTGTCGATGAAGGCGGAAGAAGGCCGGGCCACCCAGGTCATCACCGCGCAACCGGCCTCGATGGCCGATCAACGAGTCGCCCAGATCAAGGCGCAGCTGGACCCCACCAACATCTACAAGAACCGAGGAAACTGACGATGGAAATCTCCCTGGCCGGCCCCCGTACCGGCGAATTCCTGCTCTCCGAAGCCGGCGGCGAGCGTAGCCGCGAGCTGATCCGCATTCCGGCGGGGCAGGGCGTGCTGCGCGCAGGCACCCTGCTCAAGGCGGACAACACCGTCGCCGCCACCGGCGCCGACGCGGTGAAGGTGCTGTACGGCGCCGTGGACACCGGCACCGACGTCGCAGACCTGGCGGTGAAGGGTGCCGCCGTAGCGCGCGATGCCGAGGTCTTCGGCGAGAAGCTGGTGTGGGCGCCGGGCGTGACCGCCGACCAGAAGCTGCTGGCAGCGCTGAGCCTGGCCGAGTCCGGGATCATCACCCGCTGGACCGAGCAGCCGATCGCCTCCAACGCGGCCGATCACCTGGTGTTCGTGACCACCCCGCTCACCGGTACCGCCGGCGAGCCGCTGTCCCCCATCGTCGCGCACGTCAAGGACGTGTTCGGCGCTCTGGTCACTGGCAGTGCCATCAGCGTGACCCTGGCCAAGGCCACCGGCGCAGGCAACCTGGCCGGCGGTGGCGCGAAGGCGGCGGTTGGCGGGGTGGTCACCTGGGATGCGGCCACCCTGAGCGCGGCCGGCGACTACACCCTGAAGGCGACGGCGCCGGACCTGGACGAGGCGGCCACCGAGACCATCACCATCGACGCCGCCGGACCGTAACCGCCGCCACCGCTTCACCTCAAAAGCCCTGCATCTGCGGGGCTTTTTTCGTATCCCCTTTCGAGAGAGACAAACACTATGGATCTGCAGACCCTTCTGGCGCTGGGCGTGCTGAGCGTCGAGTCCCTGAACGCCTACATCAACAACCTGCCGCGCATCTCCACCCGGCTGGCCGATATGCGCCTGTTCCAGGAAGACGGCCTGATTGGCACCACGGTCGTCAGGATCGGCATCGAGAACAACAAGCTGACCCTCGTGCCCAACGCGGCGCGTGGAGCCCCCGGCCAGCCCAAGGGTTTGGACCGCGGCAAGGTCAAGCTGCTGGAAACCACCCACTTGCCGCAGCGCTCGACGGTCATGGCTGACCAGCTGCTGGGCGTGTGGAACCCGACCGACCCGGAAGGTGCCAACGTCGCGGCGGTGGTCAACAAGCTCCAGGCCGTGCACAAGCGCGACCTGGACTACACCATCGAGTACCACCGCATGGGCGCGTTGCAGGGCAAGCTGCTCGACGCCGATGGCTCGGTGATCGTCGACTTCTACGAGGAGTTCGACATGCAGAAGGTCACCATCGGCATGGAGCTGAACAAGCCCGAGACCCGGGTTCGCGCCAAGACGGTGTCCATCAAACGTGCGATCGAGGACAAGCTCGGTGGCGTTCCGTATACCGGCGTCCACGTGTTCTGCAGTCCCGGGTTCTTCGATGCTCTCGTTGAGCATGATGAGGTGCGCGACGCTTACCAGCGCTGGCAGGACGGCGCCGCTCTGCGCACGGACCTGCGCAAGGGCTTCGTGTATGGGGACGTGATCTTCGAAGAGCTGCAGGGCAGCAGCGGCGGCAAGTTGGCGATCGCCGACAACGAGGCGATCGCGTTCCCGCTGGGTGTTCCGGACATGTTCCTCACCCGCTTCGCGCCGGCGGACTACCTGGAGACGGTGCGCGACGTGGGTCTGCCGTACTACAGCAAGACCGCAAAGCTGCGGATGGACAAGGGCATCGAGCTGGAAAGCCAGTCCAACCCGCTGAACATCAACACCCGCCCCGATGCGGTCATCCGCCTGAAGGCCGGCGCCAAGTAAGCGGCGCGCCCGGCCCGCTTCGGCGGGCCGGGCTGGAGGGGACATGGCACAGATTCGAATCACCGTAGACCCGGACAACATCCTGGACCGGCAGCTCACGGAGCTGGAGCAGAGCCAGCTTCCCTTCGCCGCGGCGCAAGCCGCGAACAAGGTGGCCTACGAGGTGCGCGAGCGCTGGAAGCGTCAGGCACCGCGGGTCTTCGACCGGCCGACACCGCTCACGGTGAACGCCGCCATGTACCGCAAGGCCACCAAGGCCCAGCCCTACGCAGAGGTTTTCATCCGCGACGAGGCGTTCAAGGGAACGCCTCCATCCAAGTACCTGGTGGCTGAGGTGGAAGGCGGCCAGCGGCGTCGCAAAGGTTTCGAGCGGCTGCTGCAGAGCAGGGGAATCCTGTCCCCGACTCAATTCGCGGTGATGGGGCGTGGTGCTCAGGCCAACCAGTACGGCAACGTGCCGGCCGGCCAGGTCACGAAGATCCTGTCGCAGCTCGGGGCCCAGCGGGACCGCTACCAGAACCAGACCGACGTCAGCAGAAAGCGCCGGCGCGGCAAGAAAAACAACCGCGACGGTGAGTACTTCGTGCTGACCACCCGCAAGGGGGCGCTACGCCCGGGCGTCTACGAACGCATCGGGCAAGGCTCAGGCGTCCGGTCCATCTTCATCTTCACCAACACCGCCGGATACCGCCCGCGCTACGACATCTTCGGGATGGCCGAGGACACGTGGAAGAAGCTGATGCCCTTCTTCCTCAAGCGCGAGTTGGAGAAAGCGATGCTGACCGCGAGGCCGCTACGTTGAGCCAGAAAGCATTCATGCAGTCCTTCGATGCCCTTGCGTTCGGGGCATTCCGTGCCGCCGGCGTCGCCGACGCGGCCACCTACACCCCGCCGGGCGCTGGTGCCGAGCCAGTGCCGTGCACTGCGCTGCTCGACGAGGGCGTGCAGAATTTCACCGACGAAGATCCGGCCACCGTGGTTGCCCGGTATGACCGGGTCACGTTGCAGCTTGCCGAGGTCACGCCGCGCAGCAGTGGAATCGTCGTCATTGAGGCCACAGGGCGCCGCCTGAAGCTGGAGCAGAAGCTGCGCGGCGATGCGTCCGCAGAGCAGTGGGAGGTATCCAATGTCTAGCCCGCCGAGCCCGCGGCGAAAGCTCCTGGACGCGATGGGCGTCACGCTGCAGGCGATCAGTAAGGCAAATGGCTACCTCACCGACGCGGGCAGCGGCTGGACGCTGGAGCCCCGGCCGGGTGACCAGGACACGGCTGCCTTGCTCACTGCCGTTGTCGAGAGGCAGCAACGGGCCACGGACCCGGCCAAGGTCAACAGCCACCGGCTGACCACCGTCAGCGTGATGGCGAAGGTGCCGTCCGGGACGGACGAATACCAGGCCACGCTCGATGACCTGGTCACCGACGTCGAGGCGGCACTGGATAGCCGCGAGTCGGCGCGCAACTACCCGCCCGGCATTCAGGTGCCGGTCTACGTGGGCATGGAGCCGCTGATGCCGGAGAAAGCCGGCGCCGGCTGGGTGGGCGTCCTGCTCACCTATCAATCGAATATCCCGAAAAAATGATCCGCCGCGCAGCGGCACAACTTGGAGAGCCAACATGGCCGAAGATCACAGCTACATTGGTAGCGGCGTCGTTCTGATCCGCGAATGGAACAGCGGCGAACCGTTCCAGGAGATCGGCAACGTATCCGCCTTCGCGGTCGCGCCGCAGACCAACACGATCGAACTGGCCGACAACCAGAACCCGGGTGGTGGCACGGCCAACCGTGTCGACCGCGTGACCGGTTACAACCTGAATTACACGTTCCACGACTTCAACACCGCGAACTTCGCGCGCGCGACCCGTGGTAAGGCCTCCACCATCGCTGCCGCGAGCGTCGACGACGAGCCGGCGATCGCGGCGAAGGGCTCGTTCGTGCCGCTGAAGAAGCTGGCCAGCAGCATCACGATGGTCGAAGATTCGACCGGCACGACCGAGTATGAGGAAGGGAGCGACTACCGTTACGAGCGGGGAATGCTCTTCATTCCTGCCGAATCCACCATTCCGGCGCCAGTTGCCGGCGAGCCCAACGTGCGCGTCACCTACCAGCACGGTGATCTGGGCCATGTCGAGGCCGGCGTGACCTCGCAGAAGTTCTACGAGATGCAGTTCTACGGCGCCAACGAGGCCCGTGGTGGAAAGCTGGTGCGCATGGTGGTGCACAAGGTCAGCGGGGGACTGATCGAGAGCATGGGCCTGATCGGGAACGAGTTCGGCGCCGGTAGCGTGCCGGGAGCCTTGCTCAAGGACAGCGCCAAAGCCACGGGCCCGCACATGTCGGCCTACTACCACTGGCAGGAAGAGAAGTAAGTCATGGACGACCTGGAAGTGATCACGCCCCCCGCTCGACATGTCGCCTTCCGTGGCACGCAGGTCACTGTGATGCCGCTGCGGCTGGAGCAGATCGGCCCCTTCATCGCTGCAAGCCGCACCATCATCGCCCGCGTGGCGATGGTGGCCGGCGTGGTGGAGGATGCCGGCCCGGTCGAGGTCGGCGCGCTCCTGCTCGACCTGCTCGAGCAGGACGGGCCGGAAGTGGCGAAGGCGCTGGCTGTCGCGATTGGCCGCGACGCGGAATGGGTGGCCGGCGGCACCTTGGACGAGGTCGCGGACCTGCTCGAAGCGGTCGTCGGGCTGAACCGGGATTTTTTTGCCCGCCGGCTGCTGCGTCTGGTCCAAGCGGCCAGGTCGGCGGGAGCCAATCCGGCGGCGGCGACCAGCACGGGCTGGCCGACCTCATCCAGTACCTGATCGCGCGCGGCCACGGCCGCCGCGACGTCCTCACCTACACGCTCGCCCAGCTGCGGGCATTCACCAAGGCCGCAGCCCAGGACGATCGCGAGCGCCTCGCTGATCTGGCTGTGGCGACCCGCATGGCCATGTGCGCACCAGCGGCCGACTGGCAGCTCTTCCTCACGGCTCTGCGTCACCAGTCCCCGGCCGAGTACAAGAAAGGAACCATGACCAATGGCTGAGCCCACGGCAAACCTGCGCGTCCGTTTCAGCGCGGACCTTGCTGACCTTCGCCAAGGCATGGGTCTGCTCGTTCGCGAGATGCGCATGGTTCGTGCTGAGGCCGCGCGTCCTATGCCGTCGAAGAACGGCATCGAAACCCTCGGCGTTTCCGCTGGCCAAACCGCTCAGGCCATGCGGCAGCTGCCCGCCCAGTTCACGGACGTCATCACCAGCATCCAAGGTGGCATGCCGTGGTTCACGGTGCTCATGCAGCAGGGTGGTCAGATCAAGGACAGCTTCGGCGGCATCGAGCCAGCTTTGAAGGGCGTGTCCGCGGCGTTGTTGGGAATGGTCAACCCGTACACCATCGCCGCGGCGGCCGTCGGCCTGGTTGTGTACGCGTGGTATGACGCGGAGAAGCAGGCCGAGGTCTACACGAAGGCTCTCGCGCTCTCGCGCAACGAGGCGGCCGCCACGACGCTGACACTCGTCGCGCTGGCGCAGCGCACCAGCGACGCAATGGGCGTCACAGCCGGCGCCGGCGCTGAGGCGGCCAGGGAGGTGGGATCGAACGGTCAGATAGCCGCCCAGAACATGCAGGCAGTGGCTGCAGCTGCAGTGGCTATGAAGGAGGTCACCGGTCAGGCGATCGACGACACCGTGGCGCTGTACGGAAAGCTTGCCCAGGACCCGCTCAAGAACGCCCAGAAGCTCAACGAGCAGGTCAACTTCATGACCGTCGCGCTCTATGAGCAGGTGAAGGCATTGCAGGATCAAGGCCGAAACCAGGACGCCGCGACCGTCATTACCCGCGCCGCGTCCGACGAGACGGTCATGGCGCTGGCGAAGGTGCGCGCCAGCCAGAATCCAGTGATCCGCGGGTTCAAGGACATCTTCGTCGAAGCGAGCAAAGCGTGGGCCGCGATGCAGAGCAACATGGGCTTCGGGCCCCAGGCCGCCCAGATGCAGCGCCTCATGGCGGAGAACCAGAGTGAGCTGAATAAGCTGAACAGTTTGGCCAATGGCAGCCAGAACGGCCTGCCGTTGGCTAGAAATTCCTTCGCTCTCGCTGCCATGCGCGACTCCATCATCGAACGCTCCGCGAAGATCAAGGCGATCGCCACCGATCTGATCAAAGAGCGTAAGGATGCCGAGGTGAAGGCCGCTCAGGCAGCGGCAGTCGATACCATGCGCGCCCAGGACGAGATCATTGATTCGCAGCTCTCTAAACAAGAAAAGCGAGACCGTGAGGCTAGCAAGATCCGTATGGAGGCTAAGGTCGCCATCGAGCGGGCAAACGCTGCAGGGCTGATCGATGTCGCCAAGCAACTCGCCGAGAAGCGCGAGAAGGCGCTCGCCGCTATCGACAAGAAGTATCAAGAGAAGCCGTCGGCCGGCACAGGCGCAGCATCACGCTCGGCCGGCTTGCAAGGCTACAAGGATGACCTGGTAGCCGAGCAGGCGCAGATCACCGCCGGTACGCAGTTGCTGCGCGCCCAGCTATCGGCGCGGGAGATCACCGCGGCGGAGTACTACAGCCGCATGCGGGCGCTCATCCAGCAGGGCACTGACGCGCAGGCCAAGTCGCTGGAGCAGCAGATCGCGTTCCTGCAGAAGCAGGCGGTGGCTGGGAAGGATGCGATCAACGTCAACCGGCAGATCGGGGACCTGGAGGCCCGGCTCTCGAAGGTGCGCACAGAGGGGGCTGGTGCCCTGCAGGTACTCACTACCGAGGAAGGCGCGGCTGCCAAGGTGAGGGCCAATGCGATTGCTGCCTACGCCAATGCGCTGGACGCGAGCAACGAGGCGCTGAGGCGGCAACTGTCCACCCAGGCCGAGCGTGTCGGAATGGGTGACCGCGAGTACGAGATTCAGCAACGGCTCAACGATGCTTACGCCGATCAGGCGGACAAGCTGCGCGAGCTTCAAATGCAGATGAATGCCGGCCAGGTCGACCAGGAGACGTTCGAGGCCGAGCGTGCCACGCTGCTCGCCAAGACCTTGGATCGCCTGCAAGCCATCAAAGACGGCTACGAGGAACTGCAGAAGGCTGAAGGGGACTGGTTGGCTGGCGCCGCAGGAGCGTGGGCGAACTACCAGCAGCAGGCGAGCAACGCAGCGCAGCAGATGGGCAGCGTGGTGGGGAGCGTCTTCAGCGGCTTCGAGGAAGCCTGGGCAACGTTCACCACCACGGGAAAGCTCAACTTCTCCGATCTGACGCGCTCTGTTCTTGCCGACTTGAGCAAGATCGCCATGCGCCAAGCTGTCATGGGTATCGCGAAAAGTTTTGGCGGCGGCTACACAGGCACCGTCAGCTCGCTCTACTCGGGGTCATGGGGATTCTCTGCAGGCGGATACACCGGTGACGGTGGGAAGTTCGAGCCGGCCGGGCTGGTGCACAAGGGCGAGGTGGTCTGGTCTCAAGCGGACGTGGCGCGCGCCGGCGGCGTGGGCATTGTGGAAGCCATGCGTCAGGGTTACCGCGGCTACGCCGAGGGGGGAGTGGTGGGCCCGTCAACCGCAGGAACGCTGCCGGGATGGGAGATCAATGTGAACGTGCGTAATGCGCCGCCGGGCACCACCGCGAGCGCCTCCAGAAACGACAGCGGAAAGTTCGACGTCGACGTGATTCTCGGTCAGGTCGACAGCTACATCGGCGGGCAGATTGCCGCAGGTGCGGGCGCGACCTACGCCAATATCAAAGGGCGCTTCGGCGCCAAGGATGCCGTGTAATGGCCTCACTCCCTCCTGTCGCACGGGTCATGTTCGACGGTCAGAAACGAGAGTTCGACCCCTCCGTGGAGCGCACCGAAATGGAGCGTGGTGTGCCTAAGCAGCGGCTGCTCAACACGCAGGTCCTGGTCAAGCAGGCCATGTCGCTCTACTTCGACAGCATCAGCGCGGCGGAGCAGTTCGAAGCCTGGTACTTCAACGAAATTCGTCGTATCGACTGGTTCACGATGGTCCACCCCTACACCGGCGCGCCTGTGACCGTCCGTTTCGAGGGTGGTGCGATCGGCGAGCTGGTTCCGGACGACAAATTCTCGTCGGACTACCGGCGTGATGTTGTAGTGGAGTACCTGCGATGACGTTCACTGAGCGCAAGCAGCGCGTCACCGACACCAGTGGAACGCTCCTGTTCCTCTCCGTTTCTGCGCCTTCGCTGCCTGGTCCGCTTCGGATCGTCAACGATACGCAGGACTGGGTCAGCCAGGGCGTGGTGTACCTGGGCGTGCCTTTCAGCTTCAAATTGCCCGACGACACGCGGGGCCAATCGCCGCGCGCGCAGCTCGTGCTGGACAACGTCGGCCGGGGAATCTCGGAGGATCTGGAGTCGCTCGGGCCCAATGAGTTGATGATGGCGCGGTTGATGGTCAGCGATCGTGCCCAGCCTAACGTGTACGAGAGGGACTTCTACTTGCCGGTCACCCAGGTGGTAGTGGGTGGCGCGACCGCCACGGCGCAGTGCGGCGTTGACTTCCTGATGCGTCAACAGGCCGTGCGACTGAGAGCCAACCCGTTCACCTTGCCGGGGATCTTCTGATGCGCCTGGCAGAGATTGAAGCGTTGGTTGGGGTGCCGTACTCCGAGAGTGCGTGCGACTGCGCCGACTTTGTGGTGCTGGTCCAGCAGCAGCTGTTCGGTCGAGCGGTGCAGCTGCCCAGCGGCCGCCCGCGTGGGGCCGAGGGGCAGGCAGTCATCGGCGAGCTGTCGAGGCCATATGGCACTGCCGTGGCGGCGCCGAGCGATGGCGACCTGGTGCTCATGATCGAGCACGGCATGAGGCGTCCTGGCCATGCCGGCGTCTACTTCCATCTGGCCCACGAAGGCTGGGTGCTGCACTCCAACGAGAAGAACGGTTGCAGCGTGCTGCACCGGGTTCGTGACTTGCCGGACTTCGGCCTGAGGATTGAGGGGTACTACCGATGGGTTTGATGAACGCCGCCACGCCATTGATCGTCACCCCGCATCCGGTGACGCTGGAGGGCCAGCGCACCGTGGCCGCCGAGCTGCAGGCGGGCGAGCGCTTGGGTGCCTTCCTCGCCCGCACCGTGCCGGACTACGATGGCGACCTGTGGGAGGTGCGGATCAACGGTGTTCTCGTGCCGCACGAGGTCATGGACCGCGTTCGGCCGAAGGTCGGGGCTGTCATCGAAGTGCGCGGTGTGGTGAAGAAGGCCGCGTTGATGATCGTCGCGCTTGTCGCGCTGACTATCTTCACCGCAGGTGTGGGGACCGCGATCCTGGCCGCTGGCTACGGCGCGGCCGTGGCGGGGCTGGCCCAAGCTGCTGTGTATATGGCCGGCTCCCTCCTGATCAACAAGGTCCTGGGCCCGAAGCCGCCCAAGCCCAGCGCAAGCGACGCCAGCGCGGTCTACACGATTGGTGCAGCCCGGAATCAGCCGCGCCCCTACGAGCCGCTGCCGCTGCTGCTCGGTGGGCCGTTGCGCATCGCGCCTGACGTGGCCAGCAACCCGTACACCTGGTACGAGGCCGACGACCAGTACATGGCGCTGGTTCTGACGCCGGGGATCAACGTGGGCCGGGTGGAGGCGCTGCACAACGGCGACGCGCTGTTGTCCTCCTACGAGGGCGTGACGGTCTGGCACAACGGCTTCTCCGGCATGCCCAGCGAGGACATCCCGCTGTATAGCAATGCCGACACCATCACCGGTGGTGCGCTGGAGGCCGAGAAGGGCGTGCCCAGCGCCTGGGTGCAGCGCACGAGCAGCACGAACACCATCCGCCTGAAGGTGGACGTGGACTTCATGCTGTTCGACGTCACCAGCAAGGGGAAGCCCAAGGACAACCAGGAGACCATCGAGGTTCAGTACAGGGTTGTGGGCGCTACCAACTGGATGGCGTTTGGCTCCTACGCCATCACCAGCCGCTCGCAGAAGCAGCAACGCCGCAGCTACTCGCTGGACGTGCACGAGGGCCAGTATGACTTGCGGGTGCGCATTGCCGGCCGCAACACCGATGGCAGCGGCGCCACCAGCGACTTCACCTGGTCCACGCTGACCAGCATCCAGAGGGACACCGCCAATTACGCGGGGATCTCGCGCATCGGCATCCGCATCAAGGCGACCGGTCAACTGAACGGCCAGCCGGATGAGATCCGCTGCGTGGCGCACTGCGCGCCGGTACCGGTGTGGACGGCAGGCGGCTGGGTCACTCAGGAAACCAACAACTGCGGCGCGCTGATCCTGGCCTACGCCCGTGGTTTCCGCGATGAGGATGGCAAGCTGATCGCGGGCATCGGACTGGACGATGTGCAGATCGACATCGAGGCGCTAAAGGCGTTCATGCTGTTCTGTCAGGACAACGCCTACGGCTACGCCCACTACCTCAAGGACGTGCGCAACCACGACGACGCGCTGAACGCCGTGGCACTCGCTGGCTTCGGCCAGATCAGCTGGGCGGGGGGGCGGCTGTCGGTGGTATGGGCCGGCGCCGAGCAGCCGCTGTCGGGCGTGGTCAACATGGCCACGATCAAGAGAGGCCAGTTCCAGGTGGGCTACACCCTGGCCAACGCGGCCGATGGGATCGAGTACAGCTACTACGATGCCACCGACTGGACCACGAAAACACTGCGCGTCGCCGCGCCGGGCGTGACCACCATGCTCAACCCCGCGACGGTGCAGGGCGAGGGCATCACCAATGAGGCGCACGCCGCACGCATGGCGCGCTACCACCTGGCGCAGTCGCTGTTCCAGTACAAGGACATCAGCTACAGCACCGACATCGAGCACCTGAGCTACCGCCGTCTGTCGGTGCTTGCGCTGCAGCACGACCTGACGCAATGGGGCTGTGGTGGCCGGCTGGTTGCGGCGAGCGTGGAAGGTGGAGTGGTCACCCTGCAGCTTGACGAGCCGGTTCCCGCCCCGACCGGGAGCAACGCGTGGATCGGTTTGCGCATCCCGGGCGAGCGGGTATACCGGGTATTCGGTGTCCAGCCGTTCACCGGCACCAGCGACACGCTGCGCCTGACCGGGGCCTGGCCGGCGGATGCCCCGTTGCCCGGTGCCGCTGCTGGCAATCCTGCCCACGACACCATCTGGATCTACGATTTCAAGCAGACCCCGGGCTATCGGGTGCGCGTGACCGCGATCGAGCCGGAGAGCGATCTCAAGGGCGCCAAGGTCTCTGTGGTGCCGGAGCCGCCGGAGTTCTGGACCTACGTGCTCACGGGCGAGTACACCCCGCCGGCCAACACGAACCCGGTCATCAGCCGGCCCATCGCCAGCGGCTTGGCCGTGACCGAGCAGCAGGTGGTGCAGGGCGACACCGTGTTCACCGAGCTGACCGTCACCTTTGGCATCAGCGGCCCGGTAGGCAACGTGGTCATCCTGGCGGCCGGCAGCGACGGCGTGCTGGCCGAGGTGGCCCAGACGGCCACTCGGACCGCCACGTGGCGCATCAGCCGTGCTGACCAGTACACGGTGGTGGTGCGGCCCTTCAGCCCGGACGGGCAGGTGGGTGTTTCGGCTTCGGTGACCTACATCACCGCCGGCGCCGACGTGCCGCCTCAGCTGGTCGACTTCTTCGACGTTGACGAGATGTCGGGGGGTGTCCGCATGTACACCTGGGGGTTCTTGTCCGAGTCCATCCAGTCGCCCGACTTCGCCGGGGTGGAGGTGCGCTACCTGCCGGGTACGGTGGCGCAGCCGGATTGGACGGCCATGACGCCCATCGGCGAGAGCGGCTACCACACGGTGCCGTTCGAGGCGGTCGTGCCCACGTCCGGCGCGTGGACCTTCGCTTGCCGCTCGCGCAACACCGCCGGCGAGCTGTCGACCGGCATGCGTGTGGTTTCCAGGCAGCTGGGGCGGAACCTCGGCGAGCAGATGCAGGAGACCTGGGAAGAGGCCGAGCGGGCGAACCAGCGCATCGGGCAGGAGATCATCGATCGCTTGGCCGGGGACGTGGCGGCCATCAACAAGGCTGTGAGCGACGCACGCCATTACACCGACACCCAGGTGGCCGCGCTGAACGGCATCCTCGAGGACATCGTCGGTGCGGACGAATGGACCGCGGGTGGCGACTATCCCAAGGGCGACTTCGTCCGCCATGCCGGCACCATGTACCAGGCGCTGGTGCCGAACACCGGCGTGGAGCCGGGCACGGATCCGGCCACGTGGCGGGAGATCGGTGACTACACCTCGGTCGGTGACGCATTGGCGGCGTCGATCAGCATGTCCACGCAAAACACCACCGACATCTCGGCACAGGCGGGCCGCATCGATGCCGTGGTGGCCCAGCTGCCGGGCGATGGTGGCGCCGCAGCCAGTGCGGCGCAGGTGGCCGGCCAGATTCAGGCGCTGGCGGAAGTGGACGCGGCGCTGGCGCAGCGTCTGGATACCACCAGCGCGGAACTGGACGGCAAGGCCAGCAACGCACGGGTGAACAACGTCGAACTGGCCAGCGTGGGGCGCGACAACGCTCTGGGCCAAAGCCTCTCCGAGACGAATGCCGCGTTGGCAGGGAAGGCGTCTGCGGATGCGCTGCAGCTGCTCAGCAGCGAGGTGCAGCAGCTCGAGGGTGCGGTCAGCGCGAACAGCACCGCGATCACGCAGGTGAAAGCGTCCACCGCTGCCAATCCCAACATGATCGCCAACCCGACGTGGCGCAGCGGCTTCGCATCGTGGACCACTCCGGCAAGTGGTGGGGCGTACTCGGACGCCAGCTTCGGACCGTTCGCGGCGATCCTCGCCACCGCCAGCAACGACACCTCCTACCAGTTCATCCCGGGCCCCATTACGCCCGGGCTCCACACGCTGTCCGGGGAGATCTTCCGCAACGGGCTGCAGGGCAATGCCCGGTTGGGGCTCAGCGCGTACAACAGCGACGGGCTTATCGGTTCGGTTACGGCGATGTCGGACCCGACCAAGCTGGGTGTCTGGACCAGGTACAGCTGCACGATCGACGTGCCTGCCGGCACCACCCGTCTGCTGGTGGGCATCATCTGCGAGGTCACCGACGCCGTATCGTCCTTCCGACGGCTGAAGCTGGAATTGGGTGCGGTGCCGACGGTGTGGAGCGACGAGGTGACCGTCGGCGGCACCGCGTCGGCCACGCAGGCCTTGGAGGTTCGCGCCACGACTCTGGAGAACGGCCAGAGCCAGATGTTCGCCAAGTACACCTGGGCGCTCGACGTCAACGGCCGCGCGATCGGCATGACCTCGGTGAACAACGGCACCATCGGCCGCATCGACTTCGTGGCCGACCGCTTCGGAATCGTAGACCCGAACAATACCGGCAGCACCACGTTCGAGGGTGGCCGTTGGCTGACGCGGTCGGGCGGCCTCCTGCTGGCGCACGGCAAGCCATTCGGCACCTCGGGGGATATTCTGTTCTGGATCGGCGTCGGCTCAGACGTGAATGCCTGCAGCAAGGCCAACGGCCTGCTGTGGTTCGACAACAAGGGCGCCGGCTTCTTTGGGGGCTCACTCTCGGCCGGCATCCGGCGCAACGCCTACCGCTCGACGGCCGTCTCTACGACCGCGACGGTGGAGTCGCCGCCGTTTGGCACCGGTGGAGCGCCCAAGACCGTGGTCTTCAGCCTGGCCTACTACAACTCCGGCTACTTGGATTCGGGTACGCCAGGCGTGGTCGCCAACAGCGTGATCATGACCTTGCAACGCAGCTACAACGGCGGTGCGTGGGAGACCGTCAGTTCGATGCAGGTTGGCGGACAGACGTCGGTCTACTACGACGATCTGTGGGGGCGGTACAGCTACGAGGCGCAGGTCGGTGGAAGTGTCACGTTCACCGATGGCCTGCCTGGCACCGGGACGTTCGCCTATCGGGTGCTGCTCAGCGGCGCCGCCGGCCTGTGGCCGGTCACCCTGGCCGAGGCCAACGGCAGCAACTTCCACATCGGCTCCCAGGAGCTGTCCTTGATCAGTACGGAGGCTTGACGTGGCAGTAATCAGCGAGAGCGAGCAGTTCGGCACGAAGGTGGAGGCGATCGCGCCTCGCATCGGGATCGACTGGAGCCCGTACACGAACGACGGGCCGGTGACTTTCCACTTCGAGAAGGTGACCACGCAGGCCGACGGCACGGTCCTGGAGCGCACCTTTCTCGGCGTGCTGCCGGCACGGATCAGCGAACTGCTGGCGCGGGACTACACCGTCCAGCACCCCGTCACCGGCGAGGAAACCGTGGAGCCAGGGTGGAAGCTCATGGCCATGATCAAGGCGGCGACCGACGCCGTCTACGCGAACAACACTGCCGGTGAGTGACGACACCTTGGGCGGAGAATAGCGAATGGAGGAAGCGGCGCGCCGAAGCTGAATTGCTGTGTATCAGTCTTCCAAGCTTAGAAGCGATGCGTCCGTTGACCTGCTCGGATAGCCGCAGGGAAAGCGCACTAGGAACTCCAAGAAACGAGCGCCAGAGATCGCTTGCCTACTTCCGCACCGAGGACAGGTTAGAACGGCGCCACTGGCCCCAATAGGGTGTAGCTCCGGTTCCTCCCTTCCAGTGAACATGTGGTGGCAGCTGTTGCAGTCCGCACGCACCAACGAAACCTTGGTCTCTCGGCTACAGGGTGCGAAATTGACTTCCAGAAGATAGAACAGACCGGTGTTTGGCATTCGAGCCTCCTCTGCATTTGGCTCAACATGGCCAAATGCTGGGTCTCCTGCGCTGTTGCTGGTATCCGCATCGGGTCGGCGTAATGTCAACTTGCGCCTACCGGTGTTGCGATAGTGTGAGGCAAGTAAAGGACTCTGCATATTCACAGCATTTGTGAAAGCTGGCTTGGAAGTGGCCAGCATCGGGCATGTGCGAGTGCGTTTCGTCGTGGTTCACCGTCTGTCAGCGAGATAGATAGCTCCTGAGCGTGAGTACTCGTGCTGCTTTGGAATCCTGCAAGAGACGGAGCGCAGTCTCCTTTCGTAAGCCCATCGAGGCAACCGTCTCGCGGATAACCACGGTGTCATATTCGCGAGCATTGCTGTCAAAGCATGTGGCAGCTATGCATGACTCGGTAGTCATTCCGCAGACCACGAGCTCGTTCGTGCCGAGTTTGGCCAAGAGAATTGCAAGCGGGGTCGCCAGGAAGGCAGAGTGCTTTGGCTTGAGAATGAAGTAGTCGCCGGTATGAGGCCGCAGCTTCTCTGTGATCGTGGAGGCCGCACCCTCAGTTGCCGCGCACACGCGAACCAGGTCTCGAAAGTCCATTTGCCAGTCAGCAAAGTTGTCATTGGCATAGATGACGGGAAGACTACGTGCACGAAAATACTGGCTGAGACGCGCGATCTGGCTTGCTGCCCGTACGGCGGCCGGTTCGAGACCCTTTGCGTTCGGGAAATCGAAACGGGTGAACATGTCCACGATGAGGAGTGCCGGTGTTCTCTTCTTCATGTGTTGGCAGGTTGGTTAATCGCCGGTCTGACTGTGTGGGGCAGCGAGCGGCTTCGATTGAGGGGAATCCTTTTGGCGGAGGAAGATGGTGAGAATCACCAAGGCCAGCACCGCCAGGAACTCGCTCTGCCAGTTCTGGAAGGACTCGAACCAGAAGCTGCTGGAGTGCAGGTGCTCCCACCACGTGGGTGGCGCGACGCCATGCGCAATCTGCTCATCCACCTCCGCCTGCCAGCTGCCTGCCAGGTGCAGGCAGAAGCTGATGAAGAAGAGGCCCGCAAACGCGATCGCCAGGGAGTGACCGTAAAGAAGCTTCCAAAGCCCGCCTTTACGCAATGCCCAAGGCTCAGGGCCAGGCTCAATACGCTCCTGTTCATCTGCAGGATTCATCGGCCTGGATTCTGCCGAACCCTTCTGCCTCAAGCTGACCGTAAGCAGCACATACATGCCCATCTGAAGGAACTCGCTCTCCCAGTTCTCGAACGTGGCACTGACGAAATGGCCGCTGTGCAGGTAATCCCAGAGACCCAGGGTGCCCCTGCCTGCTTCTGCCAGCTCTTCGTTATGCGTGAGAAATCCCGTCCAGATCTGGCCAATCAAAAAGCATGCGAGCAGCAGGAAAAGTACGATTGATAGTCCGTTTCTCCGCCACATACCCGTCAGACCTCGTTTACGCAGCCACTCCTCTAAGCGGCCGCGCGCTCGGCGCTAGAAAAAGGAGCGGCACGGAATGCCGCTCCTAGTGCGATGGTTGCAACCATAGATGTCAGTGACTCACCTTCAACCTATGCAGCCTGTGCGGCCTTTGCGTTGCCGCCCGCCTTGGCGAGAATTGTCAGCTTCTCGTCAGTCGCCTTTTCCTCATCCAGCGTTTCGATCAGCAGCGGAAGCGCCGCTTTGTAGCCCAGCTGCTTGGCGAGCGCGGCAATGGTGCCATAGGAGGCAATCTCGTAATGCTCTACCTTCTGTGCACCGCCGATGAGAGCCGCATCACGCACGGGGCCTTCCTCGATACCATCGATCGCTTCCTTGCCTTCCTCGATTAAGCCTTCCATCGCGGCGCATTTGATGCGCTTCAGACGGATGCCAAGCAGTTCCACAACTTGATCGATCCGCTCAACTTGACCTTGGGTTTCCTCAAGGTGGGTCTCGAACGCGGCTGAGAGATCAGGGTCGGATGCCGCGCGCGCCAAGCGCGGGAGCGCCTTGGTGAGTTGCTTTTCGGCGCTGTAGATGTCCGAAAGCTCGTGAATGAAAAGGTCTTCTGCTGTTTTGATCGCCATTTCAGAAAGCTCCTGTCCAAGTACGGAGTTTCAACCTACCCCGTTGATCGTTAGGGTGACGCCCATTTCTGTGAAAGTGGCATAGACACTCTCCCGGAGGTGGCGGCTACCTTCATAGGTCTTCAAGGTTTTGGCGGTCGTTCATAATCGTCAGGCCGGGCGGTTTCGTCTTGCTCCGGCATATCCTTGTCCTTCCACTTTGCATCGTCGTTGCGAAGCTTGTCGGGCGTGTGTGCCTTGTCCTGGTCGTCAACATCGGCGGTAGGGTTGAGAGGAAGCTTGCTCATTGTTTTTGCTCCGTTAGGGCCCCGCATAACCGTATCGCTGCGAGCGTGAGGGTGATGCTCTCTGCTCCGGCGCTTGTCGTGATCCACGAGAGCCTGGTGAGCTGCAGGCCGTGCCTCGGTCAAGGATCACAAATGCGCGCAGGGTCGGCGCAAGGCATGGACAGCAGGTCACCCACGAGTTGGGGGGAACAGCCTCGCGGGAGCGTCGCGGATTAGGGTCTGGACGAATCGGCCGCACATAATTGTGATCCCGTTCCTCGTTCAGCGACGGGGCGTTCGCGCAACTTTTACCCGGCGGGCGTGAGTATCGAGTGCCCGGCTGGTGAAGGAGAACGACATGACCCCCGGCGCAGTGCGCATACTTGATCATTGGGCGTCCTCGCCCGACTTCCGGGCTCTGACGGTCGCTGAGGCTGCCGCACAGCTCCAGGAGGTGCTGCCGCACTATCCCCATCCAAATGACCAGCCAGTGGCGATCTGTGTCAACGGCTACCGCTGGTTTGTCCACGAGATGGAGGCGGTCGCGGATGCGATTTACCGCGCGTCGCGCCGTCCGCACGAGCTGGGCGAGACCCTCGCCGGCGCAGACTGGGACGCCGATGTGAACGAACAGGGGTTGTGGGCTCTTCCTGGCAGGTGTTCGCGGCGTACCCACAACGAGCGGGTGCGCCACGAGTTCCCGATGGGTAGGTCGCAGGCCAGGCCCGGGGCGCCGCTCCCGGATCGCAGGGCGTGAGACGTTCATCCTTATCCTGCCCCCCATGCTTCCTCATGACTTCGAATGGGCGATGTCCCTCCCCAACCCAGACTGCCGCCCGGACGTGATCCGGCATCGTGGGCAGTGGGTCGTCAGGCTCCACCAGCGGGTGGATAACGGGACGTGGTTTGCCGAGCTGGATGTGCAGCGGGAGCGCCGGCCGAAGAGGCTCTGTGAAAGCTACGACACCGGCATCATCGGTGCCGAGCTGTGGGTTGAGCGTCACCAGGACCGGCTGCGAACTGAGGTGCTGGCCAAGTACGCAGACGCCAAGTTTCCGATCAAACAACTAGGGGCGACCGCCGCCCCAGCTCCCGGGGCGTAGACGGAGGGGTCGCCAGACCGTAATAGTGGCGTCTCGCCCTGGACCGGCCATACCCCATGAGCATCCTCAACGTCTTGCTGCGCCATGAAAAGCTGCTGGTGGCTGTCGACACCCTCGCGCAGGACGCGCACACGGGACAGCAGTCCCAAGGCGCCAAGCTCCTGCTCATCCCCCAGTACAACCTCGTGCTGGCCTGTAGGGGTTCCGCTCAGTTCTTCCTGAGGATCTACGAGCTGTGCCTGCAGGCCAGCTTCCGTGCGGACTTCACGATGGAGCAGCTCATGGCCGAGCTGGGCCTGGTGATCGACAAGGTGTGGCCAGCCTACGTGGAGGCCGCCGATAGGGCAGGGCTGCCGCGAAGCGACCTGTACACGGAGCTGGTTCTGGGTGGCTGGTCGCCGAAGAACGGCCGGATGATGGCTACGGCCTACGCCAAGGACGCTGGCGGCGCGGCAGCGGTGGTCCAGGTCCTTGCCGGCGGGCTAGCCTCGCCTGGTGAACCCCTGCGGGGACGACCGGACAGCTTCGAGCCCGTTGACGTCTTGGAGGCGGGGCGCCTGCAGGCGGAATTCCTCAATCGAGCCTCAGGTCGAGAGGTCGCAGGCGGCCGGCTCATTGCTGCGCTGATTCAGCACGGCCACGTCACCGTACAGTACCTAGGGGAGTGTAGCGGCAAGGGGCCACGCGACGGCCCGCATTCACCATTGGGTCGTGGCTAGGGGCAGAAATCGGCAATGTGCTCTGTCGCAGGTGGGGGCGGCCTCTGCACGGCAACAGGGCGAGGCCGTGGGCCTGTCGCAGCGGCGACTGGTGTGTCCGGGCGCATCGGGTCAGGGGAGCGCAGCACAGCTACGGCAGAGGCCGTATGTTACGAGGGCATCGCCAACCGGCTTGAACCGTTGTGGGACGTTCACGGCCGCAGCCTAGCCTGGCGCAAGCGGTAGTATTTCGTAGGGGCCTAGAGGTGGACAGCACACGGCTAGGGCAGGCTGAGGACGTCAGTAGTCCAGCCGCGGGTCTACCGACATGTTTAGGGGCCAACGAACTCGACCCAATCGTTCCACAGCCTAAAAAAGCCGGCAGTGGGCCGGCGAATGGCAGCGCGTTTAGGAGCAGCTCTGGTGCTGGGTCTTGCTCAGGGCCTTGGGATGTCCGAGGATGCAAGACGTCTAGGTCCGTGCTGGGCCTTCAGCTTCACTCATCACTCACACGCTACACTAATTCTCCGGACCTCAGCCAGCGCTGGGGATCCCTTGCAAGACAGGAAGTCCAAGCGAGGCGCCCATGTTCATCGAGCCCACGAACCAATCCTCAATGAGTCAAGTTTTCGATCAGTCCTTCTTTTCCGCGCCGCCGATTGAGCTGCGGCGGGAAATGGCCGCGTACGAGTCGCTATGGATGCAGCAAGGTGCTTGGTTTAAGAGCATTGCGCAGCTGTTTGCGTCTAACCCGCACAGTGTTCCCTCAGAATTAGTACCCGCTGGGGACGTGCGCGATGCGTGGAAGTTGCTGTTGGAAGAGGTTGGACAAGAGCGTCTGAAAACAGTCGGTGTTCGTGTACATGGTGCGGGGGAGTATCCTAAAAAGTTGAGGGAAGCGGATCATCCCGTGGAGCTGCTCTATTACCGCGGTAATTGGGAGCTGGCGGATACGCGAGGTGTGGCAGTTGTTGGGACGCGCGACCCTAGCCCCGAAGGCGCCACCAATGCGCGAAGAATTGCGCAGGCGCTGGTTCGTCACGACTTCACAGTTGTCTCTGGTCTGGCCAGGGGAATTGATTCGGCCGCACACGGCGGGGCATTGGATGCTGGTGGGCGAACCATTGCGGTTATTGGGACGCCACTCTTCGATTATTACCCGCGAGAGAATGCAGAGCTTCAGGAGCGTTTGGCCAGGGATCACTTGGTTATTTCGCAAGTCCCATTTTTGCGTTACAAGCGACAGCACTATAAGTCGAACAGCCTTTTCTTCCCGGCGCGCAACGTCACAATGTCGGCGCTAACCGAAGCAACGGTAATAGTGGAGGCGGGGAATACTTCGGGGACTTTAGTGCAGGCCCGTGCAGCGTTGGCGCAAGGTAGAAAGCTGTTCATCCTCGATAGCTGCTTTAGAAATGAGAGCTTGAGCTGGCCCCGCAAGTACGAGGCGCAGGGGGCTGTTCGGGTAAGGAATGTCACAGAGATTATGGAAGCTCTGGCAAACGATGCGACTTCTAAAAATTGATCCTAAGAACTACCAGTGGCTAGACCCAAATGACCAGTGTTGGTACTACGGGGAATACACTAGCGGCGGCGGCTGGGGTGCTAGTGAGACCAATAGGCAGATCCTGAATCTTAAGAAGGGGCCGGGGGCGAAAGCGGGCGAGCTTCACTACAAATCAGTAGCTGTAAATTACTGGGGAGATGCGCTTGCCAAGCTGATCACGCTGGAGAAAACGGTTGGCCAGTGCACGTTTGTGCCCATGCCGGGTTCAAAGCCGGAAGGGCATGCCGAGTACGATGATCGCATCGGGAAGGTGTTGGCTCGCATGTCAGCACATCACGGCGGTGTCGATGTTCGACGCCTGCTGAAACAGAATGCCGAGCGTCCCGCGCAGCATGCGGGCGGGGGGCGAAAGAGCCCCGCTGAAATCTGCGATACGTTGGTTGTAGACTATTCGTTAGTCCCGCCTCCGCTTGCCCGTACTATTATCGTGGTGGATGACGTAATCACGATGGGCGCGTCGTTCGCTGCGGCAAAAACGCTTCTCAAGGAGCTTCCGAATGTGGAGGCGGTTGTAGGTGTGTTTCTTGCAAAAACTATATGGCCGGTTCCAGACTTTCCGCTAATTACCCCAGAACAGCTAAAGGAACTGCTCGGCTAGCAGTGCTCATTCTGAGATTGTTTAGCCGTCGTGGGAATTTTGACCTGTCCTGAGTTGGTCCAGGTAGTCCGCCCATTCCTGCATCATCCGCGTGCGCTCCGCGATGTGCGTGGTGCGGTTGTAGGCGCGCCCGTTCGGATCCTTCACGGCGTGCGCCAGCTGGTGCTCGATGATGTCCGGGCGGAAGCCCAGTACCTCATCTAGCAGGGTGCGCGCGGTGGCGCGGAAACCGTGGCCGGTTACAGTGTCCTTGTCGAATCCCATGACCCGGAGGGCCGCCAGCACGGCCACCTCTGACATGGGTCGCTTTTCGCTACGCCCGCCGGCGAACACGTATTGGCCGTGGCCGGTCACAGGCTGCAGCTCCTTGAGGACCGCAACCGCCTGTCGTGCCAGCGGCACAATGTGGGCCTGCCGCATCTTCATACGCGCAGCCGGGATGCTCCAGAGGCCGGCATCCAGATCGACCTCTGTCCACTCCGCCTGCCGCAGCTCGCCTGGGCGAACGAACAGCATGGGCGCCAGCTTCAGTGCGGCTTGGACAACGGGCGTGCCGTGATAGGCATGCAGGGCACGCAGCAGGCCTCCCAGCTGGACGGGGTCTACGATGGCTGCATGGTTCTTCTCCGGCGCCGGCACCAGCGCTCCGCGCAGGTCAGCTACCGGGTTGCGTTCGGCGCGATCGGTGGCCACGGCGTAGCGCATCACCTGTCCGCAGTTCTGCATCACCCGATGGGCTGATTCGAAAGCGGCCCTGGCCTCCATCCGCCGGGCGACCTGCAGGAAGTCCGAGGCCTTCAGGTCCCCCGCGCGCCGCGCGCCGATGTAGGGGAACACGTCCTTCTCGAACCAGGCGATGACCTTCTTTCCATAGGCGGGCACCCAGGGGCGGCCAGCGAGCCACTCGCGTGCGATGACCTCGAAGCTGGCCACGGTATCGGCCGCCCTCGTCGCGGTCGCCGCCTTGCGCTGCTCGCTCGGATCCACGCCGCTGGCCAGCAGCCGCCGGGCATCCTCCTTCGCTTCCCGCGCCTGGGCCAGGCTCACGTCGGGATACAGGCCGAGGGTCAGCAGCTTCTCTTTGCCCGCGATGCGGTACTTCCAGCGCCAACTCTTGGCCCCGGCAATGGTGATGAGGAGGAATAGGCCGCCGCCGTCAGCAAGCTTCTGTGGCTTGTCGGCGGGCTTGGCGCGACGAATAGCAGCGTCGGTCAGGGGCATGGGGGTATCGGGTTTTGGACGGGTGGGGGGCAGGAGAGGGACACGGAGAGAGAGGGAAGGGGGGGAAGGGGAAAGGAG